>JALSQL010000048.1 GCA_026985435.1 Acidilobaceae archaeon | reverse complement strand
AGACCGCGGGCTCTCCCCTTCTGGGCTACTAGTCTTTGCTTCTTGAGTTTGGTTAGGTGGTTTGCGAGGGTTTTGGGGTGCATCCCTATGGCTTCGGCTATCTGGGCTGGTGTGGCGCCTGGGTTTTGGAGGACTGCTTGTAGTATGGCTCTCTTCTCGGGTGTTGGGGGGCTTGTTATCGCCTCTATGAGGGCGGCGTCTATCTTGGCCTCCCAGTCGTCGCCCGTGTCGCTCTGGATGTAGTATCTCACGTTGTAGCGCCTCTGGAGGGCTATCGCCGCGAGTAGCGTGGCTACTGTTAGCAGCCTGCTGCCGCCAGTGGCGTCTATCACTATGGCCTCGACGCCCCTCTCGGCCGCCGCTTTGGAGGCCCACTCTATGATGTCGGCTGTGAGGGCCTCGGGGTCGGAGGGGTCGAGCTGGAGGAGCTCGATGGGGGCTACTCCGAGCCTCGTGGCTATGGCCCTCAGGCTGTTCCACGCGGCGAGGACCGCCTTGGCTGGGGGCTTGACGGTTATGGCTGCCACGTAGTCCCCGGGGCCGGCGCCCGAGGAGGAGAGCCTCCTGAGGGCGAAGTTCTCGTGGAACCCGAGGGTGGCCAGGTAGAGGGTGCCAGCCAAGCCGCCCCCCTCCCGGCGGGGTGTGGGAGGGGGTAATATCGGCTCGCGGGCCACCGTGCTAGAAGCTATCCACGACAGCCCCCCGCTCCCCCCGGGCTCCCCCCCATCCCGCGGCCTGGCGGGAGCCGCTGGCGGGCCCTCTTCGGCGTGGGGAATAGGTTCCCCCACCCCCAGGCGCGCCCCGGAGGGGTGAACCGGGGGGTTGACCGGGCTGTCCCAGATCCGAAGGCTCCTCCGCAGGCTCCACGCCGAGGCTGAGGCCGACCCGGTCCCGGGGGAGCTGCGGGGGTGGAGCTACCACTCCCCACCCGTGAGGCCCAGGGCCTACCTCGGCCTGGGGGTCAGCGAGGTGGCCTACGGGGCCGCCTGCGGGTGGAGGGGCCTCTGGCGGCGGAGGAGGCTCGGCGAGGCGCCCCGGCGGAGCCCGGCCATGGAGGCGGGGGCGGCCCTCCACCGGGCGTTCCACGCGGCGGCGCTCGACGTGAGGCGCGCCCTGGCATGCGGTGAGGCCCCGTGGAGGGCGGCGGCCAGGCTACTCTCCCGGGCCCCGTGGAGGCTGCGGGGCGAGCCTGGCTGGGCGGTCGAGGTGTACAGGGCGCTCGTGACCATGTGGCTGGGGGAGGCGGCCTCCTCCCAGGCCTACTACGGGGGCGAGGGCGTCTCGTGGCTGCCGTGGCTGAGCGAGGTTAGGGTTGACGGCTACCCCCTGGGGCTCTCGAGGAGGCTGCGCGCCGACGCCCTCGCGGAGGCTGGCGTGGTGGTAGAGGTCAAGCTTGGGAGGCCCCAGTGGTGGCACCGCCTCGCCCTAGCCGGGTACGCCCTCGCCCTCGAGGCGGAGCTGGAAGCCCCCTTCAGCTACGGCCTCCTCGTCACGGTCACCGCCACCGGCGGGGCGCCGAGGCTGGGCGTGGAGCCCGTCTACATCTCCCCGAGGCTTAGGGAGGACTTCCTCCAGGCGAGGGACGAGGCGGTCGACGCCCTCCTCTCGGGGGTGGAGCCCGAGGACAGGTGCGGCCCCGGCGGGGGTGGCGTGGCGTGGTCAGGGTTCTCCACATCTCAGGCTACGGCCTCAGGCTAGGCGCCAGGGGCGGGGCCCTCTACGTTAGGGGCGCGGGGGGCGAGAGGCTGGTCCCGCTAAGCGAGGTCGACGTGGTCGTCGTGGCCACCTCGGGGGTCACGGTGACCTCGAGGGCGGTGAGGCTCATGGCGAAGGCCGGGGTGGAGCTCGTGTTCCTCGACCACCGGGGGGAGCCGGCGGCGATACTCTACCCCCCAGCCCCCACGAGGACCGTCGAGACCAGGCGGGCCCAGTACGCCGCCTACAGGGAGCCCACAGCAGCCCTCATAGCCGGGGAGATCGTCGCCGCGAAGCTCTCCAACCAGGCCGCCCACCTGAGGAGGCTCAACAGGAGGCGGCCCAGCGGGCTCCTCCGCGAGGCTGCGGCGGAGCTGGAGGGGCTCTCGAAGGCCGCCCTCGAGGTGGCAGCAGCGGCGGGGGGCCTGGAGGAGGCCCGGGGGAGGCTGCTCCAGCTGGAGGCGGCGGGGGCGAGGGAGTACTGGGGCGCCCTCGCCAGGCTGCTCCCCGGGGAGCTGGGCTTCAGGGGGAGGTCGAGGGACGCGGGGGACCCGGTCAACGCGGCGCTCAACTACGGTTACGGCATACTCTACAGCCTCGCCTGGAGGGCCCTCGTGCTCGCCGGCCTCGACCCCTACGCCGGCTTCCTCCACGTCGACAGGAGCGGCAAGCCAGTGCTGGCCTTCGACTACGTGGAGATGTGGAGGCCCGCGCTGGTGGACGAGCCTCTGGTGGCGGCCCTGCTATCCGGGTGGAGGCCGCGCCTCGACGGCCCCGGCAGGCTGGAGTACGGGGAGCGCTCCAGGGTGGCCGGCCTCGTGAAGGGGAGGCTCGACGGGAGGTGCCGGGGAGAGCCGAGGCTAACCTGCGCCGGGGCCATCCAGTCCTACGCCCTGAGGCTGGCGTCCAGCCTCCGCTCCAGGTCGCCCTACAGGGCCTACAGGTGCGAGGGTGGCGGGGCGTGGCCCGGGTCATCGTCGTATACGACATTAGCGACGACAGGGCCAGGCTGAGGGCCGCCAGGACCCTCCAGGCCTGGGGGCTCGAGAGGATCCAGAGGAGCGCCTTCGCCGGCAGGGCGCAGAGGGCCAGGGCGGTGGACCTGGCGAGGAGGCTGGAGCGCATCGTGGACCCCGACACCGACACCGTGCACGTGCTCGTGGTCGACGAGAGGACGTGGGGGAGGGTGGTGGTGATAGGCAAACCCTACTGGGCCAGGGTGGGGGGCGATGGGCTCGGGGGCTCGGCCTCGATACTATGAGGGCACCCTCACCCCCACCGACCTCAAGGACTACGCCTACTGCCCCGTCATACCCTGGCTCAGGCTCCACGCCAGCCTCAGGGAGGCGCCCACCCCCAGCATGGAGGCTGGCCGCCTCGACGCGGGGGAGAAGCTGGCCATAGCCGGGAGGCTGGGCCTCCCCAGGCCCCACAGGGTGGAGGTGCCCCTGGAGAGCCGCCGCCTCGGCCTCCGGGGGGTGGTCGACATAGTCGCCGGCAGGGGGCCCTACACTGTGGTTGAGGTCAAGGCGCTCCCCAGGAGCCCCCGGAGGGCCGGCCACTTCAGGCTCCAGCTCCTAGCCTACGTGCTCCTCGTGCTCGACTCTATGGGCCCTGTGGGGAGGGCGATCCTATACCTGGCCGGGAGGCCCGTGGAGGTTCCGGTGAACGAGCGCACCCTCGGCGAGGCCCTGGCCGCCCTGGCCAGGCTGAGGAGGCTCCTGGCCTCCGAGGAGCCCCCGCTGGCGAACCAGCCGGGGGCGAAGTGCCTCTACTGCGGCTATAGGCGCTCCTGCCCGAGGGCGAGCGTGTAGGGTGCGAGCAGTGCCCAGGGTGCTCGTCGCCGGGATGGGCTTCACGGTGGACTTCGTGCTCCGGAGGGTGGCCGACCTGGGGAGGGGCGAGGTGCTCAGGGTTATCCTGGTCGGGCTTAGGACGGAGGACCGGGTGTCGTGGGAGCGGGTGCTCGAGGCCCACAGGATCCTCTCCGGCTACCTCAAGGCCCTCGGCATAGAGTCGGAGCTCGTCGAGACCCCGGCGAGCGAGGCGGGGCTGCTGGGGAGGGTCAGGGACGCCCTGGCCAGGGCGGCGAGTCTAGCCGGGGAGGACGGCCTCGTCGAGGTGTACCTGACGGGTGGACCCCGGATACTCTGCCTAGCCCTAACCCTCGCCTCCCTAACCCTCCCCCCGGGGCCCCGCAGGCGGGTGAGGCTGGTCGCCTACGGGGAGGGGTTCGAGGCGAGGCTCGAGGTGAGGGCCGACAGCCTGGCGGCCCTCCTGCAGCTCGACGAGGAGCATAGGGCCCTGCTCGAGGCCCTCGCCAGGCTCGGGAGGGCGAGGGCGTCGAGGCTCCTTGAGGAGCTGGGGTGGAACAGGAGCACCCTCTACCTCCGGCTCTCGAGGCTCGAGGCCCTCGGCCTCGTGGCGAGGAGTGGGGGCGAGTGGATGGTCCACCCGGCCGTGGAGCCCCTCCTCTAGAGTCCACTAGAAATGGACTGAACACCAAACCGTAGTAATGGGGAGCGATTGTATCGGTACGGTTGCGTGTCCAAAAAGCTTATAAGCAGTCACATACCGTGGAAGAAGCTGGGGCGGTGCGGGTGAGTGCTGTGTCCGGGCCCGCCCGGGAGGGGGAGGCCCCCGGCGGGGGGCGCGCGAGCCTCGAGCCTGTCGTTGACATGCTGGCGTTCTTCGTTGCAATGAGGAACTACGGCTACGCCGACGCCATAGGCAACGCGCTCGAGCCCGCCACGGCGCTCGAGGTCCTGGGCAGCGCCCTGAGGGACTTCAGGAGCCTCTGCCTGGACTCGAGCCCCCAGGCCAGGCGGAGGCTGGCCGCGGAGAAGAAGGTGGCCTGCCCCAGCGTGGGTGGGGACGAGCTCGAGGGCGCTGTTGAGATGCTCAGGAGGATGCTGGTGTCGAGGGGTAGGAGGGGCGGCTTGGTGCAGCTCCTCCGCGAGATCTACGTGAGCGCCCTCGCCAGGGCCTCCCGGTTCAGGCTAGATGGTGAGGAGAGGGGTGGTGGAGGTGTCAGCGGCTAGGGTGAGTGAGGGGGTCTTCCTCGCGGTCTCCCTCAGGGCGATCGTGAACATGGAGAGCCTAAACATGGCCGAGTCTGTGGGTAACGTGACGAAGCACAGGAGGGCCCCCGTAGTCTTCCAGGACGAGGACGGGAGCTACAGGGTAGTCTACGTGCCCGTCGTGAGCGGCATGAGCCTAGCCCACCACTACCAGCTACACCTAGCCAGGGCTGCCAGCCGGGCCGGGCTGCCGGTGGCGGGGATACACTTGGAGGGCTACTTCCTCAAGTACGCCAGCGACGACATAATAAGGAACTACTACCCCGAGGTGAGCGGGCTCGTCGACAAGAAGAAGGGGCCCTGCCACAACGAGAGGGTGATAGTGGAGAGGGACATAGTCGCCGACGTGGGCGGCTTCCTCTACACCGACGGCCTCGTGAAGAGGACCAGCAGGTTCAGCTTCGGCTACATGGTGCCGGCACTCGACGCGATAGGCGCCACCGCCGTCTACCCACAGCTACACGTGAGGTACACGCCCGAGGCCCGGGGCGAGGGGGACCAGGCGCTCATATACGTGGACGCCGGGAGCGCCCTCTACACCCTCTCCTACATCCTAGATGCGGGCGAGGTCTCGAGGCTGGGCACCTGCAGGGCCATGCGCCAGGAGCCAAGCGACCTCGGCGCCGGGGAGAGGGCTAGGAGGGTGAGGGCGGCGGTCGAGGCGCTCGTGGCGATGCTGGGCAACATGGCCTTCGGCGCGAAGAGGAGCAGGGTGCTCCCCCACTGGAGGATACAGAGCCTCGTAGCGGTCGCCAGCAGCGGCATCGCGCCCTTCGTGCCGTCGCCCGGGCACAGCAGGGGCTACCTCAGGGAGACCCTCGAGAGGCTGCGGGCGCAGAGGAGGGCCGTCAAGGGCCTGGAGGCTGCGGTCCACTACTTCGACGCCGAGGGCCTCGGGGAGGCCGAGGGGGCCACGAGGCACTCGACCCCCGAGGACGCCATAGTGGCGGCGGCCAGCTGGGTGCTCGAGAGGCTCGAAGCCTAGACGGGGGGTGCACAGGCTTGCCCGAGCCCGCCTTTTTACACTCCATAGTAGAGCTACACTGGGGCTTCACGGTAAGGCAGCTGGGGGCGAGCGCCGCCCAGCTAGCCTACCCCCTCCCCCCGCCCCCCAGCGTCGTGGGGGCCTTCGCCAACCCCCTGGCCAGGCTGCTGGGGCTAGGGGAGGAGGTCGACCCCAGGAGGGGCCCGGCCGCCGGGAGGGTGATGGAGTGCGCCCTCAGGGCGACGATAGCCGCCGGGGCCGGCCTGGAGCCCAGCGGCCCCCGGGGGGTCGGGGTGGTTGTCTACGCTGAGCCCTCCAGGATAGCGGCGGCCCTGTACAAGACGGGGGGCGACTACTCGAACGCCATAAGGCAGCCCCCCTACCTGGCGGCGGACAGGCTCCTCCCCGTGCAGGCCGCTGGCTCGGCGTCGGCCCCCGGCGCCAGGCTGGCGCTGGCCTGGCTGGTGGACGTGGAGAAGCTCTCCTCCTGCCTCCAGGCTAGGGTGGGGCTTGCCGAGCTGGGGGAGGCGGCCTGGTGGGTGTACAGGGTCGGGAGCCGCGAGGGGCTGGCGGCGGCGCTCGAGGCGGGGGTGGCCGGTCCGGGGGAGGTCGAGGTCGTGGAGGAGGGCGGTGTTTTCGAGAGCATCCTATACCAGCCGGCTAGGTGCGCCAGGCCAGCGCCCGGCTCGCAGGTGGTGAGGGTCAACCTCTACGGTAGGACGTACAGGGAGGAGGCCTACCTGGCCCCCACCCCGGCCGGGGGCCCCTCGGGCCTCGCGCCGCCCCCCTCGCCCGCGGGGTACGTGCTGACCAGCACGTGCAGGGCGGCCCGCCCGCGCGGGAGGGGGACGCTCTCGCTCTCCTTCGAGTCGAGGCTGTGGGGGTGACGCCCGGCTTGGCTGGGGGTGTGTTCAGGCTGGAGCTGGCGCCCCCCGAGACGCTGGGGCGGAGGCTGCAGTACGCCCTCCTCAGCCTCTCGGAGGACGCGGAGGTTGACCCCTACGCTGGCCACGCGGTCTTCCCGAGCGCCGGCTCCTACGTGGAACTAGTCGAGGAGGCCCTCGAAGCCCTGAGGCCCCTAGAGCTGCAGGCCGGGGCCGCGGGGAGGAGGTGCGATGGGGCCCGGGTGAGAGGGTTCGACTGCTGCAGGCTGCACAGGGGCCCCAGCCTCTACAGCGCCGGCCGCAGGGGCACCGTGGGCGGGGCCCGCTACGCCGGGGACTACCTGGCCCTGGCCCAGGCCGGCCTCGCCAGGTGCCCCTACACGACCAGCCAGGGCAAGCAGACCCTAGCCTGGGTGCACGCGGCGGTTAGCTACGCCGACCTAGTCCTCGAGAGGGGCGCCCCCCTCGGCGGCTCCGCCTCCGAGCTGCCGTGGCTGGCGAAGGCCACCCTCTTCGGCAAGCTGAGGGCGCCGGGCGGCGGGAGGAGGCCCCGCTCGGGGGGGTGGGGCTCCCTCGACACGCTGGGCTCCATACTCCTCGGGGGCTCCCTCGCCTTCCTCGGCTCGCAGAGGCTGGGCAAGCAGGGCGGCTCGGCCGAGTTCCTCCTAGTCCCCGACGCGCCCCACCCCGGCTACGCCGTGCTCCGGGACCTCCTCCTAGCGGGGGGCGTCTCCTCCTCGGCCCCCGTCAGGGCTGCGAGGCTGGCCTCGGACTACCCGGTCAGCCTCGAGGTGGCGCTGGCGGTGGAGCTGGCCTCGGAGCTCGCCTCGAGGCTCGGCCCGGCCTCCGAGGCTGCCTATCTGCTGGAGGCCGCCAGGCTCGAGTCGGCGGCGACGCTTGTGACCGTGTCGCCCCAGCAGCGCCCCCTGGTCAGGGGCTCGCTGCCCCTCACCACCATAGTCTACAGGGCCTTCAGGCCGGGGAGCGTCAGGCTCCTCCTGAGGCTAGCCCGCCTCGCCCGGGGCGCGGCGGCCCAGAAGGCCCTACAGGGCCTGAGGGACCTCGTGGGCGGGTGCGTGAACTCTGTGTTCCTCCAGGCGATGGCCGGCAGGTGGGGGGACCACCTGGCCGGGTGCGTGCGCGGCCTCACGGCGGCTGCCCAGCAGGCCCGCAGGAAGAGGCTCGAGGAGCTCGCCGGGGTGATGGAGGCGCTTGCCTCGAGCCTGGCTGGCGACTACCGCGCCCTAGCCCGGGGGGCCCGGGCCTAGCTGGGGGTGGGCGGGTTGGCGGCCTGGAGGCCGAGGCCCCTAATGGAGAAGGCCTACGAGGCCCTCCGGAGGGGCCACGTGGCCGCGGCCGTGGCCCCCACGGCCTACGGGAAGACCGTGGCCAGCCCCTGGGTGTGGGGGAGCTCCCGAGCCGACGGCCTCGCCTACGGGCTGGTCCACGTGGCCCCCCTGAGGAGCCTCGTCCGGAGGGCCTTCGAGGGGGTGTTCAGGGGGGTGGGGGGCAGGCTGCAGGCCCACGGGGCCCCCGCTGGGGTGAGGAGCCCCTACCTGCTCTCACCCCTGGTGGTCTCGACGCTCGACAGCTTCCTGTGGAACCTCTACCGCGTGCCGGTCGCCGAGGCCCTGAAGGTCCAGTCGGGGGTGTCGATGGGCCACTACTACCCGGCGCTCATGGCGATATACACCTCCACCATAGTGCTCGACGAGGCCCACATGTACCTCTGGGAGGACCCCCAGGGCGGCGGGGCAGGGGCTGGGTGGGCGGCCAGCCTGGCGGCCCTCTGGAACCTATCCGCGGCGGGCGCCCCGGTTCTCGTGGAGACAGCCACAGTCAGCCCGGCCATGATGCGCTGGCTCGCCAGGGCCGCCGGGGAGCGGGGCCTGAGGGCCGCGGTGCTCAGGGCCCCCGGGCGGGGCGGCGGGTGCCCGTACATCGACAGCCTGAGGGGGGTGCTAGGCGGCGCCCTCGAGGAGGTCGCCGACCCCGACTGGGAGGGCGGCCACCTGACCCCATGGGAGACTAGGGTCGAGCAGGTGAAGCTCGAGGACCTAGCGGGGGAGATCACCGGGGAGGCCAGCAGGGGGCCGGTCCTGGTCGTGGCCAACACCGTGGCGGAGGCGGTCAGGCTCTACCACGCCGTCGAGGGCAGACTCCCCAGCGGCCGGGCGGTGCTAGTGCACGGCAGGCTCTCCGAGGAGGACAGGGCCAGGGCCGAGGAGGGCATCGCCAGGGTCGAGGCCGAGGGGGGAGTTGTTGTGGCCACCCAGGCGGCCGAGGCGGGGGTTGACGTGAACGCCATGGCCGTCTACACCGCCCCCGCGCCCCTGGAGAGCCTGGTGCAGCGGGCGGGGAGGGCCTGCAGGCGCGGGAGGATCCTGGACGCCTGCAGGGAGGAGGCTGGCAGGGTCGTGGTCGCGGCTGGGTCGAGCAGGGGCCCCTACAGGGGCGACGCCGTGGAGCCCGCCGTGGGGGTGGTGGCTAACACCATCAGTGCCAGGGGCCCCCGGGGCCTCGACTGGAGGGCCACCTGCAACAGGGGCGGGGTGGTCTCCTATGCCAGCCTCCTAGCCCTAGCCCGCTCCGGCGGCTCGGGGGCCGGGCCTAGAGCGTGGGGGGCAGCCGGTAGGGCGATGCGCCTCTACCTGGACGGTGACGCGCAGCCCGACAGGCTGCTCGAGATGCTCGACAGCCTCGGCCTCTGCGGGCTGGCCCGGGACACGATGATGGCCGAGGCCAGGGTGGAGGGAGGTGTGGTGGTGGCGTCCCTCACCTGGCTCCTAAGCCACGCCAGGGAGGTGCTCGAGGCCGGGCACGACGGGGCGCCCCTCGTCGAGGTGGAATACGAGGGCAACACTGTGGTGGTCGAGGCCTCGACTCTGTGGGGCGCCTGGGAGCGGCGGGCCGGCTGCTCGCGGCTCCTCGACGCCCTGAGGAGGGACATCTCCAGGGCCCTCTCCAGCGGCCCCGGGGGGCGGCCGGGGGTTGCGAGGGCCAGGTTCCTCGCGAGGCCCGGGGCCTACAGGCCGGGCCTCGGGCTCCTGCTGCCGGGCGAGCTCGGGGGGTGAGGGGGTTGGGTGGAGGCTGCCCCGTGGAGCCCGAAGCGTATGGTGGCGTCCCGCTGGATAGGCATAACGCGGCGGTCGCCTCGGCTGTGGACGCCTTGCTGGGTGAGAGGCTGCGGATGGCCGGCCTCCTGGCGGGCCCGCTGGCGGAGGCCACTGGCCTCCCGGGCGGCGAGGCCCTCTGGACGTCGGCCGTGCTCGCCGGCGCGCTCCACGACGTGGGGAAGGCCTCCCCCCACTACGCGGGGCGGGGCAGCTACTACGGCCACGAGCTGGTCGGGGCCGCGCTGCTCCTAGAGGCGGCCCTTGGGGTTTGGAGGGATAGCCCCGGCGGCGCCCTGCTGCTGGCCCTGGCGGCCTGGGCCGTGGCTAGGCACCACGCGGCAATGCAGGGCAGGCACCCCCTGAAGGCGGCTCGGGGCGGCGGCATCGTGCGGGCCGCGGCCTCCGCGGTCAGGGCCCTCGCCAGGGCGCCCGGGTGCCTGTCGCTGGGGCTGCCGCCGGAGGTTAGGGGTACGAGGCTTGAGGGGCTGCTGCTCGACGCCCTGGAGCGGCTGGGGGCTAACACGGGGCGCCTACCATCCCTGGCCCAGAGCCTGGCCACCTACCAGGGAGTCGAGGCGCTCGCCGAGAAGGCGCCGGGGATGGGGGCCCAGCGGTGGGCGGCCCTCGTCTCGGCAGCCTCGGGGGCGGTGATAGTGGCCGACATACTCGTGGCCAGCTCCGAGGGGAGGGACACGGACGACCGCGGGGGCAGGGCGTACGTGGTGGCGTGGCTAGACGAGCTGGGCCCCGCTGCTGGGCGCGTGGTGCAGCGGCTGGCCTCTAGCCCCCCGGCCAGCCCAGCGCTCGCCAGCATGGCCGCTAGGATCTCGAGGCTTCTCTAGGGGGTGGCCGTGGTGGGGTCCAGGTTCCTGCTAGAGGAGCTGGTAGAGGAGGGCGGGGACGGGTACGTTATCACCGTGGATATACGCTACACCGCCCTTGGGGACGCCGTTCTACCACCATTCACCAGCAGGGTGCAGAAGCTGCTGGTCCACACGGCCCCCTGCATGGCCGGCGTGCTCCAGCTCTACAAGTCCCGGTCGAGCTTCAGGCCGGTCAGGCTGACCGTGCTCCGCGGCCCCTCCGGGAGGAGGCTCTACCAGACCCTCCAAGCCGGGAGGCCAGCAGGGCCCCCACTGAGGGTCAGGGGGGGCGAGACGCTCTCGGGCTCGATCTCAATCTACACGAGGGGGGACCCCTTCAGGCTGGCCGGGGAGTTGGGGGGCTGCACGGGGAGGCTGCCCAGCCCCCTCGACAGGCTGGGCTTCGAGGTCGAGGGCCTCTCGGTGGAGAGGGCGAGGAGCCTCTCAGCAGGGGTGTCCAGTGGGAGGGTGGAGCTGCGGATACACACCCCGCTCCTCGTCGACACGAGGGTCATGGCTCCTCCCCCCCTCAGGAGGACCAGGCTGCTCCGCTTCCGCCAGGCCTACAGGCTGCTACCCACGCCCGCCTACGTGGTGGCGGCCGCCGCCAGGCTCTGGCAGGCCCTGGCGGGGGCGGAGATCCACCAGGTGGTGAGGGCGGGCTACGTGGCTGGCAGGCTGGCCGACGCCATGGTGGCTGAGGTCGACTACAGGCTCAGGCCGACGACGGCCCTCTACTCGGGGGGCCCCCAGGGGGAGGCTAGGGCCGCCCGGGGGCCCACGGGGTGGGTCGTATACGAGGTTCTCAACCCGAGGCTGGCCCCCCTCCTGGATAGGCTGCTGGGGCTGGCCTCGAGGATGGGCCTCGGCAAGAGTAGGAGCGTGGGCTTCGGGGAGGTTGAAGCCTCGGGGGCGTAGGGGGGTGGCGGGCTTGGCGGCTGGGCGCGTGGCGCCCGCGGCCCTGGCGCTCCTGGCGGCCGTGCTCCTCTCCCTTGCATTCCCCGTGGGCGGGGCGGCAGGCGTGGCCCTGCTGCTGGCGGGGTCGGCGGCGCTGGTCGCCTCGGCCCTGCTGGTCCTGGGCGAGGACGCCGCCCGCCACCTGATCTACCTCGGCGTCGTGGTCGACGCCTTCACCACGGGCGCCGGCACGGCCACCGGCATGCCCGAGGCGGGCCCCCTGGCCAGGCTCTTCCTGGGGCCGATGCTGCCGGTCTACTTCACCCTCGAGGCGGCGATCTACATCGCCGTGAGCGTGGTGTTGGAGGGGGCCTTCTCCAGGCACCCGGGGCTCGCCGGGCGCGCTAGGAGGCTATCAGTCGCCATACCGGCCACCCTGCTCTGGGCCGCCGCCCTGGGCAACTACACGCTACTCCTCCGGGCCGGGGTGCTGGGCGGGTGAGCACATTAGGGCGCCCCGGCCGGGGCCTGGCGGGGTGCCGCGGGTTGGCCGCCGGTAGGCTCTACGATATGCACTGCCACTGCAGCGAGCTCGGGCTGGGGGAGCTGGAGCGCGTGCTGGACTCCACCCCGGGCCTGGTGGTGGTCGCGGTCTCGGAGGACCCCGAGAGCCTGGCGGAGACCCTCGAGCTGGCCCGCTCCCTCCCGGGCAGGCTGGTGCCGTGCGCGGGGTTCCACCCCTGGGTGATAGGGGAGAAGCCCCTCAGCGGCCTCGACGAGGTGCTGCGGGCGGCCTACAGGCACGGGGTGGCCTGCCTCGGGGAGGTGGGGCTCGACAGGAAGTTCGTCCCCCACACCTGGCACGTGCAGCTCAAGGTGTTCCAGGCGGTCCTCCGAGCCGCCGGGGAGCTCGACGCCCTAGTCAACATACACTCCCCCGGAGCCTGGCGGGAGGCGCTCGCCCTACTCCTAGAGCACAACGTCGAGAGGGCGATGTTCCACTGGTACACCGGCCCACAGGACCTAATACCAGCCATAGGGGAGGCCGGCTACAAGATATCGATAAACGCCGCCCTAAAGATACAGAGGAAGCACCAAGCCATAGCCCGCGCAGCACCCCTCGACTACATAGTCACGGAGAGCGACGGCCCCTACAACTACAGGGGCCTAAAACTCAGCCCAGCAATGATACCCGAGACGATAAACATCATAGCCAAGCTGAAAGACACCACGCCCGAGGCGGTGGAGGAGGCGGCCAGGAGGAACGCGGAGAAACTACTAGCCGCCAGCAAACCCTAAAACCCCAAACAAGCAACCCCCGCCACGGGCCGCCGTAGCTCAGCGGCAGACCCTGCGCGGGGCCGAAAGCGCCGGCCTTGTAAGCCGGTGGTCGCGGGTTCGAATCCCGCCGGCGGCTCCACTCAAATACCCCCATATAGACCCCCTGTCCCAGCTAGTGCTTATAAGGATTGCCTACCGTTTCAGCTTCTTGCAACAAGTTGGGGGCACTAGGAATGACACTAACGCATGAGAGGCAAGAACAGCGAGAACCCGTTGATGTAGGCCGGGGCTTAGCGGCAATACATGCCAGCAAGTCATGGGTTCAGGATGCTGAGAACCGCGGCTCGAGCTTCTACAGGAGCGTTTAGGGGCGGCGCGGCCCAGGCCTGACGGTAATTGTAGATGCAATGCTCATATTGTGCTTTTAAGGATAAGATTGTGTTACAGGGGCGGGGAAGCGTGTTGGCCAGGGTTATCCGAGTGCGCTATAAGGGGGGTGTGCTTGAGCCCCTGGAGAAGCTTGACCTCCGTGAAGGGGAGGAGTTGACGGTTATTATCAAGGCTAGGAGCTTCTACGAGGTG
>JALSQL010000047.1 GCA_026985435.1 Acidilobaceae archaeon | reverse complement strand
GGGCGCCGGCTGGGAGCCCGTCATGCTCACGCTCTCGAGCGGCGAGGCCGCCAGCTTCACGGTGAGGGTGTTCCAGGAGTCGGGCGGCGTCTACACCGCCGAGAGGGTGTGGAGGAAGTTCCGGCTAACACTCTTCATGACGCCCACCAGCGCTGACAGCAACGCCATCTACGCCCCCCTGGTTAACGCGACGATATTCCCCGGCACTTCCCGCGAGGAGACGCAGAGTGCCGCCGACGTCATCTGGGGCGATGAAACCGCTGTTGTCAGCTTCGAGTTCGAGTCACCCGACACCTACGGCAGCCACACAGCGGAGATACCTGTATCCCTCCTCCTGGACACAACGGTGTGCTACGTGGACGACACAGTACAGGAGTGCGACGTGGAGTGGAACGTCACAGCAACCGTCACCCTCGAGGTCGAATGGCTGGACTACCAGTACTACATCCCGGGCGAGCAGTCCAAGGTGCTATACCCAGCCAGGCTCGACCCCCTCGTAGGCGTTGGAGGGGGCGGCGACATCGCCAGCCTCTACCTACCCCCAGGCTCCACAGGCTCCAGCGAGGCCTACCTCCTGGTCGCGCCGCTCCCCATGGCTGCCCTCTTCGAGAACATAACCGGGTCCTCGATAAGCGAGCCCAGGTACAACTTCTCCATAACCCTATACGCCAAGCCTGCTCCGGGGGACTACTTCCCCGGGGGCACGCTGCACCTCCAACTCCCGGGCCTGGGCGGCTGCGAGGCCCAGCTACCCCCCATGAGCCCCGGGTCCGAGGAGCTGGTGTCGTGCGAGATAGACAACATTAGCCTGGCGAGCCTCTGGGACTACCTCACTGGCAGGATTATCGAGGGGCTACTATGGGCCAACACCAGCGAGCCCGCGAGCAGCGGCGTATCACTGGTGGTCGGCGTCCCGGGCGGCCAGGGCAGCGTCTCCCCGGTAAGCCTGACCGGCATACCCATAGTCAACGTCCCCTTCAACGCCGGGTCCGAGGATGAGGGCTGGGTGCTCACCCCCATAGCGAGGTACAACGACTCCTCCCTGGCGGGCTACCTAGCCCTAACCCCCACGGCCAGGCTGGCCGCCGTGGAGCAGCCAAGGGTCAAGGATGGTCCCTACGTCAGGTGGGCGCCCCTACAGGTGGTCCTATCCTCTAGGTCGTCGAACCTACACCTAGAAGTGTCGCTGGCCGCCTCCCAGTTCGAGAGCCAGCTCTACTCCTACGCGCCCGCCGGGAGGATGACGTGGTTCACCGCTAAGTTCACCCTGTCCGGCCTGGATAGCTGTGAAGAGGGCTCCGTGGAGGTCTACGGCCTCTCCAGGGAGGGGGGCACACCCAGCCAGCTCGAGAGGTACCTCGAGGTCGCAGCCAGGGTTGTAGGCTGGATGTCCAGGGTGGTGGAGAGCCTCAAGAGGGTGAGCGACGCCCTGAACATCGCAGTCTACATCCTGAAGTACAAGAGTATCACTCAGGTTGAGACCAGCTACGCCTGCAGCGGCGGCACCGCTACGTACTGGGTCAACGCGACCCAGACCGGCTGGCAGCCCGACGGCTTCGAGGACGACGTCCACATAGCGCTCTACGAGAGCCTTAACACCGTGGACTGCGCCTCCTCCAGTATATACCTCGCCCTCGGCACCCAGCATATAGCCTCTCTCGGAAGCTACACCTACCCGTCGACCCGCGTGTGCCTGCCCTCAGCGCTATCCAGCGGTGGTGGCGGGTGATGCCCCGCCGAGTCAGCTGTCGCACCATCGCAGCGGGCTACGCTGCACTCGCAGCTCTAGCCTCCCAGCTCTTCCTGCTGCCAGCCACGCTCGACAACACCCTAGCCAGGGCCTCGGGGCCGCTGGCCGCGGCGGCCTCCGGGGTCTCCTATCAGGCCGTGAAGCTGGCCGCCCTCTACGCCGTGGCCGCCTGCCTCCCCGGGGTGGCCGAGGGGCCCCTGGATCTCCTCTCACGCTCGCTGGCGGGGGCCTCAGCGCTCCTCGCCGCGCCGGCCCTGCTAGTGGCCCTGGAGGCCGCCTGGCCGGGCTCTGGCATGCTGGCGGTTGCCCTCATGCTGGCTGGCTACGCCCTCCTGGTGGTCGAACTCTCGCGCCCACTCGGCGGCGTCCTGAGGGCGTTCGCCCTCGTCGCGGCCTTGTCGGTGGCGAACAGGGCCCTGGGCTGGCTGGCTGACGCCCTGAACGCGGCGGGGGCGCCCCTCTACCTATCGGCGTGGTCCCTACTCTACCATGGGAGGCTCGCCGCCCTCAGCCTCCCCGGTGGGTGGAGCGCCGTGCACCTCGCCTTCTACACGGCCGCCCTGCTAGCCCTGGGTAGGGCCCGCTCCTGAGGGAGCGCTTTAATAACAGCCCGCCGCCAGGGGGCTGCGGGGACCTGTAGGGTTGAAGGTAGCCGTCATAGGGGACAGGGAGACGCTCCCCCTCCTGCGGGGGCTGGGGGCCCACGCCGTCGAGGCCGTGGGGGACGAGGCTGTGGTTGAAGCGCTCAGGAGGCTCGCCAGCGAGGGCGGCTACGCCCTAGCGATAGTGTTCAAGCACGCGGTGGGCGACCCGGAGAGGGTGAAGGCGGAGGGCCGGAGGCTAGGCCTGCCCGTGCTGGTCCTCCCGACCCCCAGGGCCCCCGCCGAGCCTGTTAACGTGGATAAACTCCTAGCCAGAGCCCTAGGCTTCGGGTGATGCGCTGTGCCCGGGTTCCACGGCGACCCCGCGAGGCTGGCGGAGGAGGCGGTCTCCCGGGAGAGGGAGGAGGCCCTCTCCGAGCTCCAGGACGCCTACGAGACCGCGCTCAGGCTGCTCGAGGCGAAGCTGGAGGAGGTCACCCGGAAGAGCCTCCAGCGCCTAAGGGACGAGTACATGATCGCCGAGGAGAGGGTCAAGAGCGCCAGGGCGAGGGCCGAGATAGAGCTGAAAACCTTCACCTCCGCCGAGAGGGAGAAGTTCATAGACGAGGTGATCGAGGAGGCTAGGGAGCGCCTGAGGAGGGAGAAGGTGGGGGCCAGCTGGTACAGGGCGTTCATGGAGAGGGTCTTCGACAGCCTCGCCGAGGAGGCGGCCGAGTACGGGGAGCTGGTAGTCCGCGTCGCGCCCGAGGACCTCGACCTGGCCCGCAGCCTAGCCCAGGCCAGGAGGGGGCTCCGCGTCTCAGGCGAGCCCGCCGACATCCTAGGAGGCGCCATAGCCGCCACGCCGGAGGGTAGCGCCACCCTCGACTATAGCCTCGACCTCCTGCTACGCGACATGGAGCCCCTCCTCAGGAGCGTGGCTTCAAGGGCCATGTTCGGGAGCACCCGCTAGCCCATCATAGAGATATATATGCTAGCCATCATAGAGCACCCTGGGTGGGTGCTTGCAACCCCGCGCGGCGGCCATAGCCCTCCTGGCGCTCCTCGCGGCACCCCTAGCCTATCACCTCGACGCCCCTGCGGGCCTTGCCAGCCCGGCCACCCTAGAGACCGCGGGGG
>JALSQL010000046.1 GCA_026985435.1 Acidilobaceae archaeon | reverse complement strand
GACCCCCCTGTGGCGCTCCTCGGGCTTGCCGGTCCTGGCGGCGACTATGAAGAAGTCGGCGTAGGGCGCGTTGGTTATGAACATCTTCTGGCCGCTTATAACGTACTCGTCGCCGTCCCTCACCGCTCTGGTGGTGACGGCGGCGGCGTCGGTGCCGCAGCAGGGCTCGGTAAGGGCGAAGGCCCCTATCGCCCCCTCGGCCAGCTTGCGGAGGTACCTCTCCTTGAGCTCCTCGCTGGCATAGTGGACTATGGGGTACGTCACCATGCTACCGCTGACCGTCGCCATTATCCCCACGGCGCTGCTGGCCCTGGCGAGCTCCTCGACGGTGACGACGGCCTCGAGGAGGCTGAGGCCGGGGCCCCCGTACTCCTCGGGCACCCGGAGGGCGAAGTAGCCCATCTCCGCGACCTTCCTCAGGAGATCCTCGGGGACCGCGTTCTCCGCGTCGATCCTAGCGGCGAGCGGGGCGACCTCTGCCTCCGCGAACTCCCTAACCGACTGGCGGACCAGCCGGAGGCTCTCGGTCTCGAAGGGCAAGCCGCTCAAGGCTGTCCCACACCATGCTGGCGGGGGGCCGGTGGGGGTATAATGGGGTGAGCCAGCGCTGGGTTCATTGCGGTGTGGACCCCCCGGGGGAGCGCCTCTTCCAGGCCCTCGGGTAGAGCCCGGGCTCCATGACGACCCTCTTCGGCCTGAAGGCTATCCCACGCCTCTCCTCCAGCACCCTCTCGCTCGGCATCTCCGCCGTGGCCAGCGCGACGAGCTCCCCCTTCAGGGTGAGGAGGGCCACCGTGTCCCCCGGCCGTATGCCCTCGTGCAGCATGGCCACGCCGGGGACGGCGAGCGCTGCGCCGTGGATAACGCTCTCCACCGCCGTGTCCCGGATGACGACCTTGGGCAGGTGGCACACGCTGAACTCTCCGGGCAGCACGACCCTGCGGAGCAGGTCGTCCTTGCCCTCCTCCCGCAGCCTGAACAGGGCCTCGGCCACGTCCTGCATCCTCACGAGCCCCCGGTCCTCGTGGAAGGGCCCGGTCCTGGTGCGCCTGAGCTCCCTCATGTGGGCCCCGACGCCGAGCACGAGGCCCATGTCCCAGCATAGCTTCCTCATGTACGTGCCTGCCTCGCAGTCCACGCGGAGGAGGGCGTACTTACCCGTGTACTCTATAACCTCTATCCTGTTGACTGTCTTGGTGCGGAGGCTCCTCTTGACGTTGCTCCTCACGGGCGGCCTCTGGTAGATCCTGCCCGTGAACTCCTCGGCCACCCTGGCGAGCCTCTCCTCGCTGACGGGGGCGTGGAGCTGCATGACGCACACGTACTCCTTGGTGGAGTGCACCACGCTCCCCACGACCCTGGTCATCCTCTGGAGTGCAACGGGCAGGACACCGGTGACCTTAGGGTCTCCCCGCCCCGCCCCCGTGGGGCTGGGGCTCTAGGGTGCCCCCGTGCCCCGCCCGTTGCACCCCGAACATCCTCTTGATCCACGCCACTACCTCGTGGCTCGTCGGGCCCGGGGGCTTGTCCAGGTTTATCACGCCGTACTCTATGTACTTCTCGAGGGGCCTGCTCCTGGGTAGCCACCCGTACCTCTCGTCCGTGGGCTCCTCGAGCCTGACCAGCCACCTCCTGTTGAACCCGCAGAACCCGTCTATCTCCTCTATGAACCTCCTACCCTCGGCTGTAACGTCTACCCCGCCGCCTCCCGACACGCTGCAACCACACCCTACCCGGGAGGCCGCTTGGAGAGAGCTAATAAGGCGGCTCGGGCGGCCCCGGCCACCAACCACCGGAGGCTGGGGCCGCGGGGTGCGCGTTGATGGTGGAGGGAGAGCTGCCGGAGGAGGGGATACCGGGCCACGCTGCGAAGGAGGAGTGGGCGTGGATCCTCCAGAGGAGGCTCAGGGAGGCGGGGGTGCGCTACGAGGCGGAGGGCTCCGCCACCAGGATAGCACTCGAGGGGGGAGCGGTCGTCGAGGTGGTAGAGCATGGCGAGGGCTACGCCGTGGCGGCCACGATACCCCTCCCCTCCGGCGGCGACCCCGAGTCTGTGGAGCCCGTCGCCGCAGCCCTTAGGGTTATGGCCCTCCTCGGCGTGGAGCTTAGCTACGAGCTCGACGAGAGCCTCCCGGGCTACCCGATGCTCCGGGTGACGGCGGCCTTCGGGGACCCATACACGCTAGCCGAGAGGCTGCTGGAGAGCATCAGGGAGGCCAGCCCCGGGCCGGGCGGGCCGCGGGAGTGAAGGGTACTAGCACCGCTTCGCCGCCCGCAGTTATAGGCCTCGCGGCGCCTCCGCCCCCTCGGGGGCCCGGGTGCAGATAGGTAGGAGGAGCTACGACTACCTCAAGGCCGTCTACAAGCTGGGCGGCCTCCCGGGGGCCGACTGCTGGGTCCCCATAGGCATGCTCGCCTCCGAGGTTGGCGTGAGCCTCCCCACGGCGAGCATCATGGTTAGGAGGCTGGCCAGCCGGGGCCTCCTGGAGCTGCGGGAGGGCGTCGGGGTCAGGCTGACCGATGAGGGGTTCCAGGCCCTCATAGAGTACCTCTGGAAGTACGGCATACTAGAGGTGGCCTTCACCAGGGCGGGCCTCGACCCCGAGAGGGCGAGGGAGGCGGCGGCCTCCTCCGCCGACAGGCTGCCCAGGGAGGTCGCTGAGGCCCTCTGCTCCGTGCTAGGGAACCCCGCCAGGTGCCCGCACGGCCGGCCCATACCCTACCCCGGCCGTGAGACTCCCGGGGAGGCGAGGCTCTACTGCGGCCTCGAGCCCGTCAGGCTGGCCAGGCTGGTGGCCAGGGCCGCCCGCGGCTCCTCCCAGGGGGGCTAGCCGCCCCTGGAGCCTCCGCTCCAGAAGCGTAGGAGCAGCTCGCCAACAGCCTCGACCCACCCCCGGGGGGCTGGCTGGCGGGCTATGGAGTAGTCTGCCCTCCTAGGCCTCACCCCCACGGCGCCCCCGGGCCTCGGGATGACCACCGGGTAGTCGGCCATCTCAAGCATGTCAGCGTCGCTGGGCGAGTCGCCGAGCGCCGCCAGGGCGGTGCCGCCCGCGAGCCGGGGGGAGAGCCCGCCAAGGAGAACCCTGAGGGCCCACGCCTTGCCCCTCGCCGCTGTTAGGTGGAGCACGCGGGCCCCGAACCTGGCGTTCAGGCCGAGGCGGGAGGCCCTCTCGTAGGCCTCGAGGAGGCACCTCCTATCCCCGCTCCAGAGAGCCTCGTCGTAGAGCCTCCTCGAGGCCTGCTCGGCCTCCCCGCGGGGGAGCCCCAGGATCTCGCCTACAACCTCCGGGGGCGCCCTTGTGAGCCTAACCACCCGCCCCGCGCACCATGGGGGAATGGAGGACTCTATCAGGTGCTCGATCTCCCCCAGCCTCGGAGCGAGGTCTACGACGTGGAGCCCCGTCTCCCGGTCGACCCAGTCCCACCATGCGAGGCTGGAGGGCGAGCCGGCGACGCCCCCGCCGACCTCGAACACTATCA
>JALSQL010000045.1 GCA_026985435.1 Acidilobaceae archaeon | reverse complement strand
CCCCGCTGGCGGCTAGCGACGCCACTATCACTGCGACGGCTGCGGCGGCTCCCCACACTCTCCCCTGCATCACGCTGCTCCCAAGGCCTGGGGGCTCGGGGCTCTAGGGTTAATACGGCCGGGTCGGGGCGGGCTAGACTATATAATCCGGGGTCGCCGCGTCCACCCCCTTCGGGGTGCGCGCAGGGATTGTCGGCTGGTGAGGCTCAGTTCAAGTATATCGTGAGGATCGCCGGCACCGACATTAGCGGCAAGCTCAAGCTCCCCTTCGGCCTCGCCGAGATTAAGGGCATAGGCCTCCAGACCGCCTACGCGATAATCAGGTCTCTAGGGCTCGACCCCAACAAGAGGATAGGCTACCTAACAGAGGAGGAGATAAGGAGGGTCGAGGAGGCTGTGAGGGATATCCGGAAGCTCGGGCTCCCAGCGTGGCTCTACAATAGGAGGAAGGACTACGAGACCGGGGAGGACCTCCACCTGATAGGCGCCGACCTCCTATTCCACGCTAGGAGGGACATTGAGAGGGAGGTTAGGATTGGGAGCTGGCGGGGTGTGAGGCACAAGCTGGGCCTCAAGGTTAGGGGTCAGCGCACCAAGACGACTGGGAGGCTCGGCATGACTGTGGGTGTGAAGAAGAAGAGGAAGTAGGCTGGGGTGTGAGCGGTGGGCGACCCGAGGAAGCCTAGGAAGAAGTGGATGGGCCCTAGGCACCCCTGGATCAAGGAGCGCCTCATGCAGGAGCTAGAGCTCGTCGGCAGGTATGGCCTCAAGAACAAGAAGGAGCTCTGGATAGCCGCCACCATCGCCAGGAAGTTCAGGCACATGGCTAGGAGCCTCCTCGGCCTGCCCGAGGACGTTAGGAGGGAGCGTGAGGAGGCCCTCCTGAGGAGGCTCCACAGGATGGGCCTCGTCGACGAGAACGCCCACCTAGACGACGTGCTTGGCCTCACCGCCGAGCACGTGCTCGAGCGCAGGCTCCAGACGATTGTCTGGAAGAAGGGGCTCGCCCGCACCATTCACCAGGCCAGGCAGCTCATAGTCCACGGCCACATAGCGATAGCCGGCCGCCGGGTCACGAGCCCCGGCTACCTGGTCTCGAGGGACGAGGAAGACCTGATAGACTACGCGCCGGGCAGCCCATATAAGGAGAGGGCCGAGCAGGCGAGCGGCTAGGGGGTGTAGGCTGTGGCTGCGATGTTCCAGAGGGACCTAAAGTGGGGTGTGGCGCACATCTATAGCAGCTTCAACAACACGATAGTCCACATAACCGACCTAACGGGCGCGGAGACTGTAGCCAGGGTCTCGGGGGGCATGGTCGTTAAGGCCGACAGGGAGAAGCCCAGCCCATACGCTGCCATGATGGCCGCCAGCAGGGCCGCCCAGAAGGCTATGGAGAGGGGTATAGTCGCCATCCACATCAAGGTCCGGGCCCCCGGCGGCCACGGCCCCAAGACGCCGGGCCCCGGCGCTCAGGCCGCGATCAGGGCTCTGGCCAGGGCTGGTTTCATCATAGGTAGGATAGAGGATGTGACGCCGATACCCCACGACACCACCAGGAGGCCGGGCGGCAGGAGGGGTAGGAGGGTCTAGCGCCCCTGCCCCGGCCCTCAGCGTTCGCTGGGCGCCCCTCTAGTGGAGGCTGGGAGTTTTGGGTGGAAGCATTAAGGTCTTAGAGGTCGACGATAAGAGGGTCACCCTGCTCCTGGAGGGGTATAGTGTCGCATTCGCCAACGCTATCCGCAGGCTGGTGCTGTCCGACGTTCCCACCATGGCTGTTGACTTTGTCTACTTTTACGATAACAATACTGGGATCCACGATGAGATAATAGCACACCGCCTCGGCCTCGTTGTCCTGAGTAGCGAGGAGGCCCTCGCCAAGTATAAGCCCCCGGAGGAGTGCCGTGGGGCCCACGAGGGCGACAGGGAGTGCTACGTCGAACTCATACTGGAGGATGAGGTCCCCGAGGACGCTGAGACGGGCCGCTACGTTAAGGCTGGGCAGCTGAAGAGCAGCGACCCCGACGTGGCCCCCGTCTACCCCGAGACCGTCATCCTATACCTAGCCCCCAGCCAGAGGATCCACGCCGTCGCCTACGCCCGGCTGGGCAGGGGCAGCGAGCATGGGAAGTGGAGCCCCGCCACCCTGAGCGTCCTCCGCTACACCCCCGTGGTGCACTACGACGGTGGGAGCGCCACGCCGGAGTGCCTCCGCTGCCTCGAGGCCTACCCTGAGATACGGGAGCTGCTCGAGAGGGGGGAGAGGGGGAGCATTGAGGCGCCCCTCCTCAGGAGGACTGGAGGCCTGCTCTACTGCGCCGAGGAGGCCTGCCGTGGCGCCCTCGAGGTGGAGTATGATAGTAGCAAGCTGGTGCTGGAGGTCGAGTCTACTGGGGCCCTCAGGCCGGAGCGAATAGTATTTGAAGCCGCCCGCAGGCTTGAGGAGCGCGCTAGGGAGCTGCTGGAGGCGCTAGGCGGCGAGGGTGAAGAGGAGGGCGGTGGTTAGCGGTGAAGAGGACTGGCCCCACGAACTTCGAGCTGAGGAGGCTCATCCACGATCTCCGAAAGTCTAGCAGGGCCTTCAACGCGCCCGCGTGGAGGTACGTGGCGGAGCTGCTGTCGAGGCCGACTAGGAGGAGGGTCGTGGTCAACCTGTCGAAGATAAACAGGCACGCCAGGCCTGGCGAGGTGGTCGTTGTCCCCGGGAAGGTGCTCGGGGCTGGCATGCTGGAGAAGCCGGTCACCGTGGCGGCGTTCTCCTTCAGCGCCGAGGCTATACGGAAGATCAGGGAGGCGGGGGGGAGGCCCCTCACCATACGCCAGCTCCTAGAGGAGAACCGTGCCGCGCGCGGGGTGCGGATCATCGTCTAGGGGGTGTGAGGGATGGCTGGCGGGGAGGACGTGATCGTGGTTGACGGCCGCGGCCAGATCCTTGGCAGGCTGGCCAGCATTGTCGCCAAGAAGCTGCTCGAGGGTAAGAGGGTTGTCGTGCTTAACGCTCAGGATATAGTGGTCAGCGGCGACCCCGTGATGGTAATCCAGTCATACAAGAGGACGGTGCTGGGGGTTAGGAGCCACTACAGCCACAGGCTCCGCCCCAAGAGGCCCAGGAGCCCCACGAGGCTCTTCAAGGCCACGGTTAGGGGCATGCTCCCCAAGCGTAATAGCCGGGGCAGGGAGGCCCTCAGGAGGCTTAGGGTCTACGTGGGCGTGCCCCGCGAGTTCCAGGGCGTTGAGGCTACCCGCTTCCGGGAGGCGGACGCCTCCAGGCTCAGCAGGGGGTACGTCACCCTCGGGAGGATAGCGTACGAGCTAGGGTGGAGGGGTGAGGTTGAGGGTTGAGCGGCCGGATAGTCATAAGTACGGGTAAGAGGAAGAGGGCCATAGCCAGGGCGGTTATACGCCCTGGCCGGGGACGCGTCAGGGTCAACGGTGTCCCCATTGAGATCTACCCGATTGAGATGGCGAGGATAAAGATGCTGGAGCCCCTCCTG
>JALSQL010000044.1 GCA_026985435.1 Acidilobaceae archaeon | reverse complement strand
TTTCTCCAGCATGCTGAACGCTTAATCCCTAGTCGGGCCTGTAGCTTATCAGGGCGACCGCGACGACAGCCAGCATTATGCCCAGCATCTGGGGGGCCCTCAGGGTCTCCCTTAGGAGCAGCCTGGCAAGCATGGCTGTCACCGCCGGGTACAGGGCGGTTATCGTTATGACGGCCGAACTCGGCCCGCCGCTCTTGAGCGCTAGGACCAGCATCGCGTACCCGAGGGTGCCCAGGGCCCCGGCTGCGAGGGCGGTGAGCGCTCCACCTAGGGGCATGGAGAGGTCCTCCCTGTAGGTTAGTGCCACAACGGCGACCCCGAGGATGACGGCGGCGTTGCTGGCCACGTAGACCTTGTACCACTCCCCGAGCCTAGCCTCCGCCGCCTTAAGAACGACGCCCCAGAGCCCCCACATCAGGAGGGCGGCCAGCGAGTAGGCGACCCACCTCTCCGGCATAACCTCGACCCAGCGGCCACCGCGTGCCAGACCCTATTAACCGCCGGGAGGCAGTCTAGGACATGCTGGGCTATGAGGAGGGCATGGCGTCGCCGACGCCCCACCAGGGGGCGCGGTGGGGACGAACCCGGATCCGAGCCCGGCGGCTAGGAGTGTAGCCGGGCTATCTTCCGGAGGCTCTTCCGGACGAGCTTCCAGGCTGCAACCTTAGATATGCCGAGCGCCCTGGCGACCCCCGCGATGTTCCCCGCGTCGCTGGCGAGCAGGGAGAACGCCACCCTCTGGCGGGGGGTCAGCACCAGGTTCCTCACGTCGACCTCCTCCAGGCTTACCAGCTGCCGCCTATGGATCCGCAGCGCGCGCCTCACCGACGGCTTGTCTATGGCTGCCATCCTAACCAGGCCCTCGGGCGTTATGACCGGCCCCGAGAGGACGTAGGAGGAGCGTATGAGGACGCCGAGAAGGCACTCGTCGCACTTCCTCCTAGTGCGCAGCGCCCGGCCCCCCGAGACTATCAGGTGCTCTATCTCGTCGCAGCCCAGGGTTCGGAAGCCTAGGTGGCTTTCCGGCTTGAGCTTCCGGACCTCGTCGCAGGGCAGTGCCGTGACCAGGAGTGCCTTCATACCTGGGCACCGGCGGGCCGCCGATAGGGGGGCCACGAGGGCTTTTAAGGGGGCGTATAGTCGGCTGGGGGTTAACCCCGTTAACCGCTACGTCTATCAGAGACGGGCTCCTAGTATACGTTAACCGGTGTCTGGCTAGTGGCTGGAGGCGAGAAGGCTAACGGGTGGTCTCTTCTAGTGCTCGCGGTGGCGATCATAGTCTACGCAGTATACTTCGCCGGCGCCTGGTACACCTACGAGCACCTCCCGCCGATCCCGGTGGAGGTCCGAACCTCCGACGGCCGAGTGCTCTTCACGGGAGACGACGTTGTCGAGGGGAAGTGGATAAACCAGAGGTATGGGCTGCAGGACTACGGCAGCGTGCTAGGGTTCGGAGGATACTTCGGCATGGACTACACAGCATACGCCGCCCGATTGATATCGGAGGAGGCCGCCCACTACGGCCTGCAGGGCGCTGGCGGCGAGGCCCCGTCTGGCGACCTTGTGAAGGTGGAGAAGACCAGTGGGGGTGTGGTGTTCGTTGTAGACGATAGTATAGCTCGGGCCTACGAGCGCTACAAGCAGTTCCTCCGCGACTTCATGGCTGACAAGTACGGGGAGAACAGGCTGGCCGACGGCATACTAACCAGCGATCAGATCGACAAGGTGGCTAGCTTCTACATGTGGACCGCCCTGATAGCGCTGGAGGGCTACACCAACGGGTTCCCCTACACCCCAGGCCTCATCGAGTATGACGTTCACCCGATAAGGGCGACGTGGGTTACGATATTCGTGCTGCTACTGGTGATAATGCCGCTGGCGGGATTCATCATAATAAAGTTCATAGACTACTGGAGGGATGAGAGGATAACGGTAAGCCTGCCAGCCCCCGGCCGCCCCCAGAGGCTGGCCCTCCTGGGTATGGGCCTGGCTATGCTCGGCCTCTCAATCCAGGGGCTCCTGGGCGGCTACATGATGCACCTCTACGCCGAGAGTGAGATGTATGGTGTAGACCTGAGCAATATACTGCCGTTCAACGTGGCCAGAGGGCTCCACTACAACCTGGCGATACTCTGGATAGCGGTCACCTGGGTCAGCTTCGCCCTCTTCACGCTCCCATACTTCGGCGTCAAGCTGAGCGAGGGGAGGTCGCTGGCGATACTGGGCGCTGGCGCAGCCGTGTCGCTGGGGGCGCTCCTGGGGCTCTGGGCCTCGTACCTGGGTAAGGTGCCGGATGGCCTCTGGTTCCTAGTTGGCAGCCAGGGGAGGCCGGTTGTGAGCGCTGCAACACTCTGGCTACTGCTGGTCTCGGGGCTGCTGGCGTACCTGGCCCTGGTGGTGTACAGGGCCTCTAAGGCCAACCCCTATCCGTTCAACTCGCTCCTCCGAATACTGGCCATAGGCCTGGGCGGGACGGCCTTCGGGGCCTTCGTCGGGGCGCTCCCGGTAGTGAGGCCATTCCGGAACTTCACGCTGGACGAGTACTTCAGGTGGATAACCATACATGCGTTCGTAGAGGGCTTCTGGCCCGCCATAGTAGTGCCGATACTCCTGATACTACTAGTCATAGCTGGGATGGTGCCCCCACGCCTAGCCGTCGCCGTGGCCGGTCTAGACGCTAGCCTGGAGATAGCCAGCGGCATGATAGGGACCGCCCACCACTACTACTGGGGAGGAGAGCCCACGTTCTGGATGTACGTGGGGGCGGCGATGAGCACCCTCGAGGTGCTACCCATAGGCTTCCTGATAGCCTACGCTATCGTGCTGTGGAGGCGCGGCGAGGTGAAAACCGAGCTGCAGAAGACCCTACTAACATTCGTGCTAGTCGCGGCGCTCGGCGGCGCCATAGGCGTGGTGGCCTTCGGGGCCGGCCTAATCAACATGCCCATCATAAACTACTACCTCCACGGCAGCCAGGCTACGATGGTCCACGCGCACCTAGCCATGCCCCTAGCCTATGGCGTGCCATCCATGCTCATGTGGGTGGTCGCCTTCTACCTCTCTGGGGCAATAGGAGACAGGCACCTGGGCCTCGCGAGGAAGGCCGCGGTGGTCATAGCTGCAGGCTTCTACCTTCAGGTGATCCTAAGCCTAGGGGTGCTCATGTACCACCAGTTCCAGCAGGAGGTGGAGCTGGGCTACTGGGCGATAAAGGGGCCAGTAACGCCGGACGGCCAGCCCGGGATCTGGGCGAGCCTGACTGGGGCGATCTGGGCTAGGATGATAGGCGACCTGGTGGCCGCTGGCGGCATCGCGGCCCTCGCGATCCCCATGCTGCTGGGCCTGCCCCGGGGCCTACGTGGCCGTTAGACGGTCGGGGCGCCTGTGGCCCCTACTGTTTTTACTTAAAACCTCCCACGGGCGACTGGCCCCCCTAGTGGGGGTCCGGCTTGGAGGAGCGCGACGGCTTCTACTCAGCCTATCCCAGGGTGGCCGAGGAGATAGTGATAG
>JALSQL010000043.1 GCA_026985435.1 Acidilobaceae archaeon | reverse complement strand
CCGGTCGCTCCGGACCCTCCGCAGCACAGCCTCTACCTCCTCGACGCTGTCAACCTCCTCGGGGCTCACGTCGGTGAGCTCAGCCACCACCCTAACGTCACCCAGCCTCACCAGCCCGAGCACTACGGGCGACTTCTCCCTCGCACCCTCCGGTACGCTGTAAACTATAGTGTACGACTCTAGCTGGCCACGCTCTGGGAGGCGCACCCTGGAGAGCCTGCGGGAGCCGCAGTAGGGGCAGGCCGGCATTGGCGGGTAGTGGATGCGCCCGCACTCCTCGCAGCGGGCGGCCTCCAGCCTGTAGAGCTGCCCCCTGACCCTCCACGTCTCCGCCACGCTTAGATCCATGGACACCCTACATCACCCCCTCCAGGTAAACCATGTGGGCCGAGGAGCCGTCGCCGCTCGCGGCGACGGCCAGGCCCCTCCGGGCCCCCTCGACCTGGAGGCCCGGGAACTCGCCTGCCAGCTGTAGGGCTATCTCGCCAACCATGTAGACGCCCGTGGCCCCCACGGGGTGCCCCCTAGCCTTCAGGCCGCCCGAGGCGTTCACGACAGGCCCGTCGCCACCCACCGTGAAGGCGCCGTCCCTAGCCCTCGCAGCCGCCCGGCCCGGCTCGGCTAGGCCGAGGGCCTCGGCCAGCAGGAGCCCGTTGATTGTGAAGGAGTCGCCCAGCTCCACCACGTCGACCTCCGAGGGCCTTACGCCCGCAACCTCGCTCAGCCTAGAGGCCAGCATGGCGACGGGCTCCAGCTTCAGGGGGTCGGGCGCCATCGTTAGAGCCGGGTACCCCGCAGCGCTCGTCGCCAGCTTGACAGCAGCCAGCCCCCTGCCCCGCGAGTCTCCCGACTCGAGGACCAGGGCGGCGGCCCCGTCGCCCAGCGGGAATGCGTCGAGCAGCGTTAGGGGGTCGGCCACCGTCATGGCTGTCGCCACGCTCTTCGGGTCGACGGCGAACCGCAGCATAGCGTAGGGGTTCTCCTTGGCGTGGGCGTGGTCCATGGCGGGCCAGTAGGATAGGGTCTCGCGGTCGACACCGTACCGCTTCATGTAGAGCCTGGCTAGCAGGCCGGCGACGCCAGCGTGGCCTATATCGTATAGCGCCTGCACCTCGGCCTCGTAGAGCCTCTGGAGGTCCCTGTAGACCCTAGCGCTGACATAGTCGGAGAGCTTGTCAACCCCAACTACCAGCACGCGGCTGGCCTGGTGGGACCGGATAAGCGAGCAGCCAGCGGCGACCGCCGCCAGGCCCGAGGCCTCGCCAGCCTCGACCGCCATGGTTATCGCTCCCCGGAGGCCGAGGGCGCCAGCTATGTGCCCGGCGAGGTCTAGCTGGCCCGCCTGCCTGTAGCTGAGGGTCGACGCGGCTACGACGGCGTCAACGCTGCCAGCACCCGACTTCTCCAGGGCCTGGAAGGCCGCCTGGGCGGCCAGGTCCCGGAGGCCGAGGTTGAAGTGCCTGGAGACCCTCACCATCCCCACGCCTGTGACGTACACGTCCACCGCCCGCCACCCCTCACCTCATAACGTGGAGTATGCCGCGGAACCTCGCGTAGAGGGCGTAGTCTATCTCGACGCGCCTGTTCAGGTAGTCGTCAAACGTGGGGGCGGCCCCCTTCTTCTCCTCGACGGCGTCGGTTACAACTATGCTATACGCGTCCGAGCCCGCCCCGCTGCCGAAGGGTGCTAGGAGTATCCTGTCGCCCGGCTTGGCCTGGTCTAGCACCCTTGTCAGGCCTATGAGCGCGCTGGCGTTGTAGGTGTTGCCTATGACTGGCGTCACGAGGCCTGGGAGGACCTTCTCCTTGGGTATGCCGAGCCTCTTCGCTATCTTCAGGGGGAACTTCCCGTTGGGCTGGTGGAACACCGCGTAGTCGAAGTCGGAGGGCTTCAGCCCCAGCTCGCCGAGGAGCCCCTTAACAGCGTTCTCAATATGGTGGAAGTAGGCTGGCTCGCCCGTGAACCCCTCCCCGTGGAGGGGGTAGGGCTGGTGGGCCCTCCTCCAGAAGTCGGGCGTGTCGGTGACGTAGGTGTAGCTACCCTCAAACACCGCCGCAGCCCCGCTCTTGGGGCCTACCACGTACGCGGCCGCCCCGCTCGCGGCGGTGAACTCGAGGACGTCCCCAGGGTTCGCCTGGGCCGTGTCGCTCCCTATCACCAGGCTATACTCGACAAGCCCGGAGGCCACCATGCCGAGCGAGGCCCGGAGCGCCTCGCTCGCGGCCCTGCACGCGAACTCCAGGTCGCTAGCCATAGTCACGGGCGTCACGCCGAGAGCCTCCGCTATGACCGTAGCGCTGGGCTTGACCGCATACGGCTTCGACTCCGTCCCGAAGAAGACGGCGCCGACCCTGGCGGGCTCCACGCCAGCCCTCGCCATCGCGTTCCTAGCAGCCTCAAAGCCCATGGTGAGCGAGTCCTCGTCCGGCCCCGCAACCGCCTTCTCCTTCATCCCAAGCGCCGCCGCCTGCTGGGGCGGCCACCCCCACACCCTCACAATCTCGCTCATGGGGAGCCTGTACCTCGGCACGTAGGCCCCCCAGCCGTGTATGCCCACCTCAGCCTCGGGACGCTGCAAGCTTCCCCAGCCTCCAGCCGCCGCTAGCCCGCTGGTGTCCGGGTAAAAAGGGTTAGACACCAGGTACCACCTGCTTCGACTATAGACTAAGGCGGCTGGGCGCCGGGGGCTCCCAGCGCTCCCGGTAAAAGCCCCCGACCGCCTGGCCCCCGTAGGGCTCTGGCGTGGCGCGCGCCACCTTCCAGCGGGCGGTCGAGGCTTTCCTCGTGATAGCAGCCGTCGTTGTCTCCCTTACGCCGCTAACCGCTGGCACGGCGTACCTGAGGCTGTCCGACCCTGTCCACGGCATCCTAGGCGCCCACAGGCTCGGGAGGCTCCTCGAGACTAACCTCATAGTGGAGGGCGTCCCCGGCAATGCCACCGTCTACTGGGACAGGCACGGGATACCATACATCTACGCCTCGACAGACGCCGCCGCGATGTACGCCCTCGGCTGGGTTGAGGCGGGTCTCCGCCTCTTCCAGATGGACCTCTACAGGAGGATCCCCGAGGCGAGGCTCGCCGAGCTCATCGGGCCCCAGGGGCTCGACAGTGATAGGGTGGTCCTCTCCCTCGGCCTACCCGGGGCGGTTAGGGCGAGCGCCGAGCGGGCACTCAACGACCCCCGCTTCTCCCAGATGAACGCGCTTATAGGCTACTTCCTCCTCGGCGTCAACGACTACGTGCACTACATAAACTCCCACGGGCTGCTACCCGCCGAGTACGCCCTCCTCGGCCTGAAGCCGGAGCCCTGGAACTACACCGACGTCATAGCGGTCTCCAAGCTACTAGCACTACTATACTCGTTCAGCGACTCAGACCTTGTCAACGCCGAGATAGCCTCCAAGCTCGGCCCCCAGGCTATAGCGCTCCTCGGGGTTCCCGGCGCCCAGTACTCGCCACCCACAGCGTCCTGCAACGAGTCAACGCCCTGGAGGCCCTTCCACGCGGTGCCACTAGCGCCGCCCAGGCCCTGGAGCCCGCCCCCCAACCCAGAGGCCGCCCTAGCCGAGCTCTCGGGCCTCCACGTGACCCTGGGGAGCCTGGCCAGCGGCTACCCGGCCAGCACGGGTATAGTCGTATCGCCCGCCTACTCCCGGGGGAAGGCGCCCATCCTGGCTGTCGACCTACACGGGTCCCTCACGGTTCCGGCCATGTGGATGCCCGCCGTCGTGGTGTCGCCATCAATCAGGGTCGCCGGCCTGTTCCTGCCCGGCATGCCCTTCCCCGTGGCTGGCAGGACACCGAGGGCCGCGTGGGGGGTCATGTCGAGCGGTATAGACCAGGTTGACTACTACTACTTCAAGTGGAGCCCCGACGGCCGCTACTACTACAATGGAACCTGGCGGAGCGTGGAGTCGAGGGAGGCCGCCATAAGGTACTGGGACCCCCTGCACCACTCCATGAAGAGCGAGAGGATAGTTGTTAACGAAACCATCGTCGGCCCCCTCATATCGTGGCGCGGGGGCCGCTACGCCGTGGCCTGGACAGGCCTCTCACCCAGCGTTGACATAGCCTTCTTCTGGGCCGCGTCGAGCGCGGCCAGCGTTAGGGACATACTGCGCGCGCAGATATACGCTGGCACCCCGGCGTTCCTAGTCGTCGCCGCCGATAGGGACTCCAACATAGTTGCGAGCGCCGTCGGCTCGATCCCCATTAGGAGGCCAGCCCTCATACGGGCCGGGAACGAGACTATCGTGAACACTGGGTTCCTACCATTCAACGCCAGCGCCGGGGAGGGCTCCTGGACGGGCTTCGCCCCCAAGACGGAGACGCCCATACTCCTGAACCCGCGCCGCCCCTACATACTCGTGTCAAGCAACATCCTCCTGAGCGGGAGCTGCGCGAACTACACGGGCTACGAGTACTGGGGGGCGCCCCGCTACGCTAGGCTCAGGGAGGTCCTGGACGGCCTCACCTCGAGGCCCCACCCCATGAGCGCTGGCGACGTCGCCCAGGCAATCCTAGACACCAAGGATCTAGGCCTCCTGAACGCCACAAGGCTGCTCGTGTCTCTAGCTTCGAAAACGGGCCTCTCGCTGGGCGCCCGCGAGAGGTCGGCCCTCGACATGCTAGCATCGTGGGACGGGTCGACCAGGCGAGGCCTGGGGACGCCCCAGCAGGCCCTCGCGCTGGCGTGGTGGAGCCTCTTCACCTCCAAGCTCTGGAGCCGCCTGGGGGTCAACTTCACGGACCCCCTCATGGAGTTCCAGTACACCCTGCAGCTACTAGACGCCTACGCCGCCGGCGACGCCAGGGCTAGAGGCATCCTGCACCCCGGCTACCCCGAGGAGCTCGCGGCCGAGACCCTCCGGGAGGCCCTTGACACGCTCGAGAGGTACTATGGGACCGGGGACATGGCCCAGTGGGACTACGGGCTCCTCCACTACTTCCACCCGGCCCACCCCCTGGGGTGGATCCTGCCGGGGCTCAACCTCCGCAGGGAGCCCGCCCCAGGCGGCCCGGAGAGCCCCTACACGGCCGCGGCCAGCCTCCTCGGCGCCAGGGAGGGGGCCCCCGTGAGGGTCGCCTCGACCGCCCGGCTGGTTGTAGACCTCTCGGAGGAGGGGCTACTCGTCTCCATCCCCGGCGGCGTCAGCGGCAACCCCTTCGACGCCCACTATAGGGACCTCTACCTGCCCTGGGCCCGCGGGGAGCTCGTCGAAGTCGACCCGGCCAATCCGCCCAGGGGCGCCGCAACTCTAACTATAACAGGCGCCGCCAGCCAAGAGCCCGGGGGGTAGAGAGTGCCCAGAGCTGGAAGGCAGGCGGGACGCCGCCAGCGGCCGCCCCAGGCCGCGGTGCTGGCCGCGGGCACCCTGGGGTCGGCCCTCATAGCTGGTAGCCTCCTCTACCTCCTGCCCGGCCCCGTCAACATGTACGCCGCGCCAGCGGCCGCCTCGGCGGCCGCCCTAGCTGCTAGCAGCCCCCTGCTGGGGGCCCTGGCCTCGAGCGCTGGGAGCCTGGCCGCCTACCTCGCCCTCGTCGCCGCTGCCGTCCGGGGCGCTGGGGCCTCCGCAGTATTGAGAGTCCTGGGCGCCACGCCCATCCTGGTGGGCGCTATCCACCTGTCCTTCATAGCCTCGGGTGTGGGGGTGCTCGTCTGGCATGCCAGGAGACTCCTGCAGGCTAGGGGCTCTAGCGGTTAAGGTCAGCGGCTCCCTGCTATCGCCGCCCGAGCCGGGCTACCTCCGGCGCCTCTCGCGGGAGCTGAGGGAGCTAGCGGCGGGGGGCTGCAGGGTGGCAGTGGTGGCCGGGGGCGGGCGGGTGGCTAGGGACTACATAGCAGCCGCTAGGGCCTCGGGTGTGCGGGAGGCCCTACTGGACGTCCTGGGCATAGAGGCGTCCAGGTTGAACGCCCTCCTGCTGGCGTCCACGCTCTACCCCCTGGCCCCACTCAGGCCTCCTACCAGCGTGGAGGAGGCTGCCAGCCTCCTCCCCCTGTACCCGGTCGTCGTCATGGGCGGCCTCCAGCCCGGCCAGAGCACGAACGCCGTGGCGGCGGCCCTAGCTGAGGCCGTCGGCGCCAGCGTGCTGGTTAACATGCTCAGCGGCGTTGACGGGGTTTACGCCCCCCGGCCGGGCGTGCCTGGCGCCCGGCGGCTGGATCGCCTCACCTACGATGAGCTCTGGGGGCTGGTCCGCGGGGCCGAGCAGTCCGCTGGCGGGTACGAGCTTTTCGACCATGTCGCCCTCTCCATAGCTAGGAGGAGCCGCCTGAAGATATACTTCGTCGACGGGAGGGACCCCGGGGTTCTGGGGAGGATAGCGCGGGGGGAGCGCGTGGGCAGCGTGGTGGGCCCCGGGTAGCCCGGCAGGCCCCGGGAGGATCCGACCCCCGTCTACCGCCAGGTTTATCAGTGAAGAAAACTCTTAATATGTGAGGGATACTGACTACCGCCACAATACCCGCATCCCTACATTGCGCCCCCGGTGGCCGCTATGGCTGGCGGTAAGAAGAGGGTCGTGATAGTCGGCGGCGGCATCGCTGGTGTTGGGGTTGCTAGGAACCTCCTCGCCCGCGCTAGGGATCTAGTCGACGTGACCGTCATCGCCAAGGATCCCTTCTACATGAGCGGCCCCTCGAGGCCCCTACTCCTAACGGGGGAGCAGAGCTATGATAGGATAGTCAGGGGCTACGAGCAGGTCGCCGCCGAGGGCGTGAGCTTCGTCTTCGGCACCGTGACCCGTGTTGTTCCAGAGGAGAGGAGGGTCGAGGTCGTCGAGAACCCGACGAGGGCACCCCTGGAGAGGAGCATAGAGTACGACTACCTGGTCCTGGCGCCCGGCGTGGTGTTCGACGGCAGCTCCATTGAGGGGTACCGGGAGAACTGGTGGCGTAACACCAACGTCTACGAGCCTGGGAGGGTTGACGTCCTCAAGAGGCGCGTGTGGAGCCTCGAGAAGGGCAGCGTTGTGGTCTACGCCCCGAAGGCGCCCTACAGGTGTGCCCCAGCCCCGGCCGAGACCGCCATGGCGATCCACACGGTGCTAGCCTACAGGGGCGTCAGGAAGAACTTTAGGATAGTCCATGTTGACGCCAACGAGAAGCCCCAGCCCCCCGTTATAGCCGACGTTATAAAGGCTAGATACGAGGAGGCCGGGGTCGAGCTGATCACCTCTAGGGAGATAGTCGAGATAGGCCCCGACTACGTTGTGCTATCCGACGGCGAGAAGATTCCGTACACCATACTCGCCGCACTCGAGCCCAACAGGGCTCCCAGGTTCATAGCCGAGGCTGGCCTGGGCGAGAGGTGGTTCGAGGTGCGCAGCCCACAGGATCTCCGCAGCGTCAAGTACGACGACGTCCTGGCGGCTGGCGACGTCGCTAAGCTGCCGTTCCCCAAGAACCAGGAGATAGCGTATGAGAGCGCCCTCCACGCCGTCAACAACATCCTCGACGACCTGGGGGTGCCGGAGAAGATACCGGTGCAGTACACCTTCCTGGGATGGGCCTACCTCGGCAACCTCGAGGGCAAGCTCGAGACCGAGAGCGTACTCTTCGGCCTGAACTTCACAACGAAGCCCCCGAAGCCCACCAAGGACCCGACACCCAAGAAGGAGTACACCAAGGCGAAGGACGAGTGGGAGCAGAGCTACCTCCGCAGGCTCTTCGGCCACTAGCCCCGCCGCCCCTCCGGGGGGCGCCCTTTTACCCCGCCGCGCCCCCCGCCTCGCCCGGTTTCCGTGCAATGCCCGAGGGCCGCTCTGAGCGTAGAAGCGCCACGGTCAGGTACGCGCTCCCAGCCTTCGCGTATTTCTACACGGTTGGTAGCGTGGGCTTCTGGATACCGCTCTACCTCAGGGGGCTTGGGTGGAGTTACACGCTTGTTACCTGGGCGGCTACAGCGTACTTCGCGGCCCTCACCCCCTCGACACTGATATCGGGCGCTCTAGCAGACGTTCTGGGCAGGCCCAACCTGCTAGTCTGCACGGGCCTGACGCTCAACTCGCTCGCCGTCGAAGCCATCGTAGCGCTCCACGGGAGCCCTCCCCTGGTTCTAACCGCCCGCCTAGCCCAGGGCCTCGGGCTCGCAGCGGCGCTGCCGGTGGCGCTGGGCTCCCTCTCGCTCTCCCGGGGAGTCCGCGCTGGCGTGAGCCTGACAGCGCTGGCTTCAGCCGTCGGGATGGCGACGGGGAGCCTCCTGGGCGGCGCCTTCGCTGCCGGCCCCGGCATAGAGTGGGTCTTCCACTCGGCCGCCCTGGTCAGCGTCGCCGCCGCCTTGGCTGCCTGTGGCAGCCGCTACCCCGCGCCACCCTCGAGGCCCGGGGGGCTGCGGGAGGCCGTGGGCCTCGTGCCGCCTGACGTGTGGGTGGCTGCGGCCGCCCTGGTGGTTAGGAACCTCTTCGCGAGCGGTGTCTTCTCTATAATGCCTGTGCTTTTCCACAACGTGCTAGGCGCTGGCCTGCTGGCGACCGCCCTGGCCCTGGCTGCCAACCCGGTCGTGCAGACGCTAGCCATACCAGCGGCGTCTAGGGCCGTCCGGGGCAGGGAGCTGCCCCTCTACTCTCTAGGCCTGGCGGGCACCGGCCTGGTGTTCCACCTCTACCTTACCGTGGGGAGTAGCGCTGGCCTCATAGCCGCTCAGGCGCTCCTGGGGGCCGTCTACGCCCTCGTGGTGGTCTCCGGCAACAACTACATCCTATCGAGGACGCCGGAGGAGATACGCTACACAGCGTCCAGCATATACACGCTGTCCTTCAACCTAGGCTGGATACTCGGCACCCTCACCGCCGGCCCCATCATGGACGCCTTCGGCCCTAAGGCGTGGGTGTCACTGGCGCGCCTAGGCTGCCTGGCATCCGGCGCCCTAGCCCTCGCCGCTGGCCCCCTCCAGCGTAGAGCCCTGGAGCACGACCGGGAGGCCGGAGTATAGCCACCTTAGGATCCTCAGTGTGAGCCCCCACACCAGCGTGCCGTCCCGCAGCCTAACCCCCTCGACCGTGAACCCTCTAGGGTGGCGCGTGGCGGCCGGCCTCGACCCTGCAACCTCCCAGAGCGGGGCCCAGAACACCCTGTCGATCTCCCCCTGCCGTGGCACCGGGCAGAGCGGCCCGGAGGCCACGGCTACGACGGGCCTCACGAGCACTCCACCCCTAGAAGTTGAGTGGAGAGGGCCGACCCCCACGACTCTAACCATGGCCGGGTGGACCCAGGCCTCCTCCCAGGCCTCCCGGAGGGCGGCCTCCACACAGCTCTCCCCAGGCCTCAGGCGGCCCCCGGGTAGCGCGGCGTCGCAGGCCCAGGGGCCCCCCAGCGTGCAGGACTTCCTGGCGAGGAGCACGTGGCTACCCCCACCCCCCAGCAGGGCTAGAACCGCAGCCTGGGGGCGGGCGGCTCCCCTGTCATGCGGGCCTTGACGCCATCCCCGCGGCCCCCCGTGGGGGGCCGCGGTCGCGCTGTCCAACCCGGGTTCCCAAGACATCGGGGGCCGCCCCCAGCGTGGGGGTCGGCGGCGTAAAGCTTTATTCGACCCGGCCGCCGCCTAGCCTCCCGGGAGGGCCCGTAGCTCAGCCAGGCAGAGCGGCGGGCTCCAGACCCGGGGGCCTGGCCTACCTCGGAGAGACCCGTAGGTCGGGGGTTCGAGTCCCCCCGGGCCCACCACACGCGCCCCCGGGCCCTCCCCTGGGGCCGCTCCTGCCGGGCCTAGCATAGTACTAGAGGCCCTCGCCTATTCCACGTTGAACTACATTAAACCCCCCGCGCCCCACAGCGGGGGGTAGGCGGGGTGGCTGCTAGTGCCCAGAAGGCCGTTCATACAGTACGCCATCGAGTTTAACGACGACGGTAGCGTGACGATCAACGGTATAGGCCGCCCCAAGAGGATTGAACTGCCCGAGGAGGTGGTGGAGTGGCTCAGGTCGAGCACTCCGGCCAGGATAGTCCTCAAGGAGCTCATAACTCACTATAAGTTCCGGGCCAGGCTGACTCACCCCGGGGCCCTGAGGAGCCTCGTGCTCCTCCTATACTCCCGGTCGAGGGGCGTCGCCCCGTACAGGGTGGCCAGGCGGTTCGGCCTTCCCCCCGAGCAGCTCTATAGGATAGAGCGTGGCCTGAAGAAGGACGGCCTCTACGATTACGTGCTCAACATCCTATCCCTGGAGGAGGGAGGGCATGACGGTTCCCCTCTGTGACTCGTGCCGCTCTAGGCCCGCCGTGGTGTACCAGCGCCATACTGGCATGAGGCTCTGCCGCGAGTGTTTCATGGAGGACATCCGCGCCCGCGTGGCGCGCGAGGTAAGCAAGTGGCGTATGCTGGAGCCGGGCGACACGCTCCTCCTCGCCGTGAGCGGCGGCAAGGATAGCTTCGTCCTACTAGACGTCATGCCCCTTCTCCATAAGCCCTCTAGGATGCTCGCCCTCTCCATAGTTGAGGGCATACCGGGCTACAACAGGCATGTGGACATACAGAAGATGAAGGGCTACGCGCGCGAGAGGGGCATCGACCTCATAGTGACCAGCATAAGGGAGTACACGGGCCTCCACCTGAGCGAGATAGTCTCGAGGGCGTGGAAGAGGCGGCTGCGCATCGCCCCCTGCACCTACTGTGGGATACTCAGGAGGAGGATAATCAACTACTACGCCCGGGTCTACGGCGCGTCCAAGACTGTGACAGCCCACAACCTCGACGACGAGGCCCAGACAGCCATAATAAACCTCCTGAGGGGGGACCTCATAGGTCTCCTACGCCAGCACCCCCTAGCACCCCCCGCCAGTAGGAGGCTTGTACCCCGCGTCAAGCCCCTACGCAAGATCTACGAGTGGGAGACGGCGACCTACGCCTACCTAGCCGGCTTCAGGTTCCAGGAGACGGAGTGCATGTACATACGCTACGCCCCAACGCTCCGGGCCCGGGTGCGCAACGCACTCTACATCATGGAGGCAGAGTCGCCGGGCAGCCTCCTCCGGCTGGTGGAGGCGCTTGACAGCCTGCTCGAGGAGGACGCCAGGCGCCTCAGCGTCGAAGACCTGCCGCCATGCAGCCGCTGCGGCGAGCCCACGAGCCCGGGTAGGATGGTCTGCAAGCTCTGCGAAATACTCTCCCTAGCGGGGGTGGAGAAGCCAGTGTACTCAACACCCTGGAGGGGGCTCCCAGACTTTATAAGGGAGGCCCTGCGGGGGGCCCAGGGAGGGGGTAATGGTGGCGGCACGGGCCAAGCTGCCGGAGGGCGTCGAGCCGCCCGTGGCGATGGTGAAGAGGCCGAGGCTCAGGCGGCTGGGGCTAGTTGACCCCGGCCTGCGTGCGGGTAGGGGCTTCAGCCTGGGCGAGCTCCGCGAGGCCGGCCTCACCCCAGAGAAGGCGAGGAAGCTCGGCCTGTACGTCGACAAGCGGAGGAGGAGCGTACACCCCTGGAACGTTGAGGCCCTAAAGAGGTTCGTCGAGGAGCTGAGGAGTAAGGGGGTAAAGGTGTAGGCCCACCCCCTGGGGCGCCCGGCCCCCTACCCGGCCGCGTGTAGCTCGTCCACGTCTATCTCGCCGCTGAGCGCCTTCGCGAGGTCCTTTATGCTAACTATACCCACGAGCCTCCCGTCGTCGCCTACTACTGGCAGGTGCCTGAAGCCGTAGTGCACCATTATCTCGAGCGCCCTGGCCAGGCTCCAGTCCGGCTTCGCCACTATAGGGTCCGGCGTCATCACCTCCGAGAGCTTTGCGTCGAGGCTCCTACCCTCGCCTACGACCTTAACTAGCAGGTCCCTCTCCGTGAAGATACCTATAGGCTTCCCCTCATCGTTGACAACCACCACGGAGCCGGCGCCCTTCTCCGCCATCCTCTTAACCACGCTACCCACCGTTTCGTCGGGCTTCGCTGTGAGCACCTCGCGCGTCATAACCGTCAGTATCGGGGGACCCTCCTCGCAGAAGAGCGACATGCTCCCACCAGCTACCTATGTGGGCCCACTACTATTTTAGCTCTTGGACTTACGCTTCACCGGTATCAAGCCACGCCTCCCAGCCTTCTCCTCCTCCACCTTAACCGTGTAGATCCCCACCACCCGCCCCCCAGGGCAGTCGGCCGCCTCGCCCCCCACGAAGTCCCCGCTCCTAAACTCCCGCGTCTTCCTGGAGCCGTCACCGCACTCTATCTCCGTGAAAGCCTGGACCCTCTCCTGCTCCGCCATCCTGGCCGCCTCCGAGGCCTGCCTCGCCATAAGGTAGGCTATCGCGCCGAGCGAGGCGAGGAGTAGGATTGACTGCACCCAGTCGGGGACAGCGTTGCCCGCCACTCCTGCCACACCTCCCCGGGCCGCCCCGAGGGCTACTGGCCTATGCCCGACGTGTTCCCTATCCCGGCTACTATCACCGTGTCACCGGGCTGGGTCTCGCTGGCCACTATCTCCCTTACCCTCTCAACGGCCTTGTCGACGGCCTGGTATATCTCCTTGCTCATACCAGTTATCGCCTCCTCCTCGGACATCTTTATCACGAGCGCCCTCAGGGGTATGCCGTACTTCGCGGCCACCCTCTCGAACCTAATCTTCTCCGGGCCCGGGTCCCCGATTGCCGCCCCCACGCCCTCGGCTATGCTACCCGTGTCCTCCCCCTCGAGCTTCAGTGCAGCGTCGACGGTAAGTATCATCGCCGGCTTCACCCCGCTCTTCGCCAGGTCCTCCACTATCTTCTCCACCGCCGCGCCGGGCCTCCCCACGCTGGAGCCTGGCCCCTCGGCCTTCACGACTATGAGCCTCCTCCCCTCCAGCTCAACCTCGGCCGCCACGGTCTCGTCCTCGACGCTCCTCCACTGCGAGCCCCCGGCCAGCCTGTAGGCCACCAGCGGCCCGGCTCCGTCGCCCACCGGGAGGCCCTGGGCGAAGTGCTCCTGGGCGCTGTAGAGGGTCTTCGCCTGCCTTATTATGAGGGGCATCAGGAGCTGTAGCTGCATGAGGAGTATCCAGTTCTTCGTCTTCTCGCCGTAGCGTAGCAGGTGCCTCACGATCTTGTATATGAAGTTGAGGGCCGACGCTATCTCGAGCACCACCTCCGCCCTGCTCCTAGTCACGGCGTCGGCCTCCGGCATAGCGTCGCTTAGGAGGCCCCTAACCCTCAGCCTCCTAACGTTGAAGAGGTGGTCGAGCCTCCTAATGATGTCTACCGGCTCTATGTCGACAGGCTGTATTAGGAAGAAGTCCGAGAGCCTCTCCACGACCTCGTCCACCCTCCTGCCCTTGTTCTTCGCGAGGTACTCCTTGGCCCTATCCCTGGCGTTGGCGGCTAGCCACTCTAGGAACGCCAGCTTCGACTTTATGTCGCCCCTCCACATGTACACCTGCAGCCTCTGATTGACACCCAGGAACATGAGTAGGAATATCGCCAGGAACGCGAGCTGTGATATAGCCGAGATCCAGTCTGGCAGACTGCTTGCCAAGGGCGCCGCACCCTAGCCTTGTCCCACGCCCCCTGCAGGCTGCCCCTGGAGTTCTTAAATAGGCCCCCTACCGCGCCGGGAGCTCCTCGCCGCCGCGGGTGGTCACTATCACCCTATCCTCCAGCATGAGGTATGTATGCTCGAACTGCGCCACGACCCCCCTGCCAGCCTCCACGAGGACAGGGTAGGGGTAGAGTACTCCCCGGAGAGCCAGCGCCCTGACTGCCCTGTCGACCTCGCCGTCCGGGGCCAGGCCCCGGAGCCAGCGGGGCGTGAAGGGCAGGGTCCGATATCTCTCCTTGATGGCGGCCAGTATCTTCTCCTCGACGCCCCCGAGGAGGGCCCTCGGCCGCCTGCCGGTGTAGGAGTATATCGTGACCGTGGACGTCTCGGCCACCAGGCCCCTACCGTTTGTGGCGAACGGCTCGATGGCGAAGAGGACTGGCGGCTTCAGCCTCGCCGCGAAGAGCCTCCTCTCCGGGTAGTTGGGTATGCTGACGCCAGCGTGTATCATATACCTGTCT
>JALSQL010000042.1 GCA_026985435.1 Acidilobaceae archaeon | reverse complement strand
AGGACTCCTACATTGTCCTCGAGTACAACCCCTACTACTGGAACTCCAGCCTCTGGAGCGTTAGCCCCTATGGCTCCAACGGCGTGCCCAGCCACAAGACCGTGATCTACCTGATCAACAACGACGCGAACGCTAGGATACAGATACTCGAGAGCGGCACCGCTGACACCGGCGCTATACCCAACGATAGGCTGAAGGACGTGAACGGCACCACCTACCCGAACACCAACTACAAGGTGGTAGTCGAGACGGGCGAGCTCGAGCCCACCATAGTCTACATAGTCCTCAACACCATGAAGGAGCCCTTCAACAACGTGTACGTGAGGCAGGCGCTGATGTACGCCATACCCTTCGACCAGATAAAGCAGAACGTCTACGCTGGCTACCTCGCCAGGCTCTACGGCGTGATACCCGCCGGCTTCCCCGGCCACAACGACAATATAGTCATAAAGTACACCTTCGACCTCAACAAGGCCCAGCAGCTCATACAGAAGGCCGGAATAAACCCGGCTGAGTACAGCTTCGAGATATGGTACAACCAGGGCAACAGCCAGCGCGAGAAGATCGCCAACCTCCTCCAGACCACCTGGGGCAGCCTAGGCTTCCAGATAACCGTGAAGGCTCTCGACTGGCCCACCCTCCTCACCAGGACGGAGAAGGGAGACTTCGACGTCTACATAATCGGCTGGGCGCCCGACTACCTAGACCCCGACAACTACGCTGGCCCGCTACTCTACGGCGGCACCCAGTTCAGCGTGCTCGACTTCGCCAAGACAACCAGCACCGCCGACCTGCAGCAGCTGTTCACCCAGGGCTAGCCTCCTCCCCCCACGGGCTCCCACTAGGTTCCACGTTTTTCTATCCTGTTAACATCGAATGCGGTGAGCTTAAAGGCCCCTAGCCCCCCGGGGCTCCCCTCCGGGTACCCTGGAAGGCGGGGGCCGGAGGTTTGGCTGATCTCCGCAGGTTCGTGATCCGGAGGCTGCTAACCTTCATCCCCACGCTGGTGGGCGTCACCTTCATAGTCTTCGTCATAGCGGCGGTGATACCCGCCAACCCCGCCCTTCTGTGGGCGGGGGGCCAGAAGGCTAGCCCCCAGGTGGTTAAGAAGCTCATAGAGGAGTACCACCTCAACGATAACATATTGAGCAGGTACTACTTCCTCATGAAGAAGCTCCTCACCAACACCATGGTGAGCCCTGTAAGCCACGACTACGTCTGGCACGTTATAAAGATGAAGTTCCCGGTCACCATACAGCTGACCATAATAGCTTTCATAATAATAGTCGCGCTCGGCATACCCCTCGGCATAGTGGCCGCCCTCTACAAGGACACGATAATAGACACGCTGATCAGGATATTCGCCCTGATAGGCGTGTCGACCCCCATCTTCTGGCTCGCCTACCTCCTCATATACGTCTTCTACACGAAGTACCACGTCATAGTCCTCGCCGGGACGCCGAAGCTGCCCTACTCCATCACCGGCATACCCCTGATAGACGCGATCCTCAAGCTCGACATAAACGGTCTCAGGGAGGTGCTAGCCCGCTACTGGCTGCCAGGCTTCGTGCTCGGCTTCGCCGGCATAGGGGTCGTGGCTAGGATAGTTAGGAACAGCTTCCTAGACGCTATGAGCTCGGACTTCGTCGAGTACGCCATGGCGCGGGGGCTCAGCAGGTGGAGGATCTACCGTCACGTGCTCCGCAACGCTATGGTCCCGGTTGTGACGGTGCTTGGGCTCATGTTCGGCGGCCTCCTGGCCGGAGCCCCCATCACGGAGACCATCTTCGGCCTCCCCGGCATCGGGCGGTTCATGCTCGAGTCGATAACGGGCTACGACTACCTCTCCCTTATCGGGGGGGTGTTCGTTATCGCCCTGATATACCTCACCGTTAACCTGATCGTAGACGTTCTCTACGCCATTATAGACCCCAGGGTGAGGTACTAGTGTCGGGGGAGCCACGCTACGAGGAGTACGAGGGCGGCGAGCGGGAGGAGGTCTACGTAAAGGGCGTGCTCGACAGGCTGGCCGACGCCATCATAGACGGGCTGGCCGCCCTCATAGACAGGGTCAGGCCGGGGTGGAAGGTTAAGAACAAGAGCAGGATCGACGAGTGGAAGCTCATGGCCTACGCTTTCAACCGGAGCCCACCCGGCGTTATAGGCGCGTTCCTAGTCCTGTTCTTCCTCTTGGTGGCGGTCCTCGGCCCATACCTGGCGCCCCTGAGCTACGACGCCCAGCTGTCCTTCTTCGACCCCAACGCTACGAGGGCGCCTCCCCTGAAGGTGGTGGAGGTGCCGAACAACTCCCTAGCCAAGTTCCTCGGGATAAAGCCTGGGAGGTACGTCCTCATAATGGGGAGCGACGATCAGGCCAGGGACATTTTCAGCAGGATCCTCTACGGCGCCCGGACGAGCCTAGTGGTCGCCATACTCGTGATGCTCGTGGGGCCGTGGATAGGCATAGCCCTGGGGCTCGTCGCTGGCTATTATGGCGGGAAGGTGGACGAGTTGATAATGAGGATAACCGACATCTTCCTAGCGTTCCCAGGCCTCATACTGGCCATGGCCTTCTCGGCCGTCCTACCCCCCAGGATCTCCGACTTCCTCCGGGCCCACGAGACTGTGACGAGCCTGCTGCTCAAGCTCTTCGCCCTCAAGCCGCAGCACGCCGGGGCCATGGCGAGCCTCGTCTCGGTCATAGTGGCCCTCTGGATAGTCTGGTGGCCCGGCTACGCCAGGCTAGCCAGGGGCATGACGCTCAGCGAGAGGGAGAACGTCTACGTCGAGGCGGCCAGGGCCCTAGGGGTGCCGACGAGGTGGATACTCGTAAGGCACATTTTCCCCAACATAATCGGCCCCCTGCTGGTTTACCTCACCCTCGACGTCGGGGCAGTCATACTCACCGAGGCCGGCCTGAGCTTCCTGGGCCTCGGGGCTGTGCCGCCGATAGCCGACTGGGGCAGGATAATCTACGACGGCTCCCGCTACTTCCCCGAGGACTGGTGGGCCATATTCTTCCCGGGCCTCGCCATACTCCTCACAGTCCTGGGGTTCAACCTGATAGGTGACACCCTGAGGGACGTGCTCGACCCGAGGACTAGGAGGAGCATAGAGTTCCGCCTCAAGGAGGGCGGGGAGAGGGGGTGACGGCCCGTGCCGGCTGACTGCGAGCCCATAGTGGAGGTTAGGGACCTCCGGGTGAACTTCTACACCTACGCCGGCGTGGTGAAGGCGATAGACGGAGTGAGCTTCAGGGTGTGCAGGGGGGAGACCTACTGCCTCGTGGGGGAGACGGGCTGCGGTAAGAGCGTCACGGCCAGGGCCATCACGAGGCTCATCAGGCCGCCTGGGAGGATCGAGGGGGGCGAGATAATCTACTACCGGGACAGCGGCCCGGTCAACATTATGGAGCTCACCGAGGAGGAGCTCCGCGAGATCAGGGGGAGCGAGATAGCCTACGTCTTCCAGGACCCCAACGCGGCCCTCGACCCCCTCTACACCGTAGGCTACCAGGTGGCCGAGACCATGCTAGAGCACGGGAGGGTGGCGAGCATCAAGGAGGGCATGCGGAGGGCCGTCGAAGTGCTGAGGAGCGTCCTCATGCCCGACCCCGAGAAGAGGTCGAGGAACTACCCCCACGAGCTCAG
>JALSQL010000041.1 GCA_026985435.1 Acidilobaceae archaeon | reverse complement strand
CCTAACCACCCGCCCCGCGCACCATGGGGGGATGGAGGACTTTATCAGGCGCTCGATCTCCCCCAGCCTCGGAGCGAGGTCTACGACGTGGAGCCCCGTCTCCCGGTCGACCCAGTCCCACCATGCGAGGCTGGAGGGCGAGCCGGCGACGCCCCCGCCGACCTCGAACACTATCAGGGGGCCGCCGGGGCCAGCGAACCCTACCCTGACCCAGTAGTTCCACGCCTCCCAGAGGGTCTTGCTGGTGGCGACAACAACCGGCACGCCCAGCGAGGCCAGCCTCCGGGCGGCCTCCGGGACGCTGTCGTAGGCGTAGGTGTAGAGGTCGAGCACAGTCCCGTCAAGGTCGGTGGCAACCACGAGCCGGGCCACAAGGCCGCACCGAGGGCCCCACGCGTGCCGGGGGCTTTAGGGGGCGCCCCCCAGCGTCGAAGGCCCAGGGGGGCTGCTAGCCCGAGGCCCTGGAGAGCGCTGCGAGCAGGCTCTTCAGCCTAGCCCTCCTCTCGGCGATGTACTCTAGCGCCTCGTCCCGGTCGACCTCCACGCAGACACCGCCAGCGAGGCTAATGTACACCCTGGGCGACCTGGACTTGCGTATGAGGCTCTCGGCCTCCTCCAGCTCCTCCAGGGCGGCCTCCACCTCAACCCTGAGGGCGGCCTCGTTGTAGACCCTGCCCCTCTGGCTCAAGCGCGCCACCCCCACTGGCCCCCGGGAGGCCTCTCGAGGCTAGAAATGGGGGTGTGGGGGGGGGGCCTACTGGGCCTGGCCCTCCCGCTGCTGGAGGGCGCCTATGAGCTCGCTTATCCTGGCGTTGAGCTCCTCCAGCTTCCTCCGCAGGTCGAGGCGGAGCTGCTCGAGGGCGCGCATGCGCTCGTTTATCAGCTCCCTGGCCTCGTCGAGGGTGGCCTCAACGCTCATCCTGCCGCCGACGCCCATTATCACATGCTCGGTGTCAACTATCTTGGCGCGTATGAAGTTGCCGCCGCCTATCGGGACGAGTACAACCTTATCCTTGCCCTTCTCCTTTATGTAGTCGAGGGTCTCTAGCACCGTGGCGAGCTCTAGTATCGTAGCGTCTATAGTAGCTATCTGCTGCCTCAGGCTCTCCGCCTGACCGAACAGGCTGCGAAGCTCCTCCTCGACCTTATCGGTCCTCGGGGCCCCAACCCTCTCCTCGGCCATCCCGGGCCACCACTAACATTAAACACTCAAACTGATATATTACCCTTTGGTTCATAATATCAGTTAACATACAGATCATTTAGATACGCCCGACGCCGCGGCCGCCAGGATGGATGCGACGCGCCGCGAGTTAGAGTGCAGCCCCGCGTCTGGGGGCCGCCCCGGGAGGCTGCACGCGGCCCGCACGGCATCCCGGGGGCTCATAGTGGAGGCGTCGACGAAGAGGCCCCGCCAGAGCCTGGGCGCCCTCCTAGCGTTCTCCTCCTGCTCGAAGTGGCCCGGGAGCGGGGCCAAGGCTGCTGGCACCCCGGCGGCGGCTAGGCTGGCTATTGTGGAGAGGCCCGCCAGGGTGTAGGCGCAGTCGAAGGCCTGGAGGAGCGCTGGCAGGCGGGGCGCGTAGCCTAGGTCGACCGCGCCCTCGGGGATCCTCGGCGAGGCCCTGGGCCCCCGGGCCACCGCCGGGGTTAGACCCTCCTCAAGGGCCGCCCTAGCCGCGGCCTCCGCGAGCCTCTCGCCAGCCCTTGTGCCGCCCAGCTGGACCAGGATGACCCTCGGCTCGCCCGGCAGGCCGAGGGCCCTCCTGGCCTCCCGGCGGCTCGCCTCCTCGCCTGGGAGGAAGGCTGGGATCGGGCCGGCCCTGTGGAAGAGGCTCTCGAGTACCTCGAGGGCGGTCGGCCCCCGGGGGGTGAGCCTCCAGGATAGCTCGCCAGCCCCAGCTGGCAGGCCCACGTATATCCTGTGGTCGAAGTGGCGGTATCGGCGTAGGAGGAACCTGTTGACGGCCCAGGCCGCCGGGACCTGCCTGAGGCCGAGGGGCTTGTAGCCGACGAAGTCGGCGATCCAGGCCTTGGCCGCCCCTATCTCCTCCGCCAGGCTGATGATCTCCCATGACTCCTCTGCGACCACTAGGTCGTACGAGTCCACGTCAACGCTAGCTAGGAGCTGCCTCCCAGCGGCCAGCGCCGCCCTATGCTCCTCGAGCGCCGCCCTGAGGCCTATCAGGCCCGAGCCGGTCTTGGCCCAGTGCCTCTCGAGGTAGACGCTCAGGCTCTCGACCTCCCACGAGACCGGCAGCACGCGGCCGCCCCAGGCGCGCAGGTACGAGCCAGCAGGCTCGGGCGCGTAGTAGTCGACACTAAAGCCCATCGACTCGAGGAGGGAGCCGTACACCCTAGCCCTGGCCGCGTGGCCCAGGCCAACGCTCGATACGGCTACCAGCACCCTCCCGGGCACAGGCAGTCAGGCACCCCCCAGGGGCGCCCGCCGTGGGGGTTTAATCGGCGCGCCGGGCTAGCCCCCACGCTGGGCCCTGGCCAGCATCTCCCTGGCCTCGCGGAGGACCCTCCTGATGTTGGCCCAGTGGCTCCCCTCCCAGTAGACCCGCCCGCACCTCTCGCAGACGTAGAAGACGCTGTAAGCCTCCAGCGCGGCGGGGGGCACGCGGCCCCTCAGCTTCTCCTTGTCGCGGACCGGCCGGAGGGGGCCGCCGCACTCGGGGCACCGGCTCCTCGACGGGTCGGCCTCTAGCCTGACCGGGACGTGGAGGGCCAGCTCCGCGAGCCTCTCCGCCGCGCCGAAGGAGGCGATCCTAACGACCCGGAGCCCCCTGCGGCGGGCCCTGCTAGCGAGCCCGCGGTCCATGGTGACTATTATCCTGCCCTCGCGCTCGGCCCTCCTCAGTATCTCCCAGTCGTCGAGCCTGCTGGAGTAGTAGGTGTCGTAGCCAAGCAGGCGCAGCCACCTGGCCAGGTCGCCCAGCATAGTGTCAACTATGAACCTGGGCTCCCCGGGGTGCCCTCCCCGGGGAGCGCCTGGGCCCCTCTCGGGCATTGGGCCTACCTTCCCAGCAGGGCCTTGGCTAGCTCGATGCCGGTCACCACGCCGACCGGCTTGTCGGCGTCGACTACGACTACGGCCCTGTACCTCCTCCTGGCGATGAGGCTGGCGGCCTCCGCGAGGCTGGCGTCTGGCTCGAGCTTCGGGGGCCTCAGGGTTATGGCGTCGGCTGCCACGAGGAACTTCAGGGGGGTTATCCTCTTGGGCTCGCCGCGGCTGAGCTCGTAGTACTTCAGGAACACCCTGGCTATCTCGTCGACTCCAACGACGCCGACGAACCTGCCGCCCTCCATTACTGGTATGACGCTCAGGTCGTGCTGGAATATGAGCTGTCTTATGTGGAGTATCCTCGTCTGGAGGGTGGCGGTAGCCGGCGGGGTCCTCATGGCGTCCCTGACGCTGACGTCTCCAGCCGCGGGGGACTCCGCGATGAGGCTGGCCAGCTCCCAGCGCGATATGACGCCCTCAACGGCGCCCCCCTCGGAGGCGACGGGCGTGCTCGTGAAGCCCCCCTCAACCATTGACTTCACACTCTTCAGGAGGGGGTCGCCGGGCGAGACTGTTACGACCGGCTCCGATGCGAAGCTGCTGGCGTGGAGCGCGCTGGGTGAGACGCTCTTCGTCCTAGCGGTTCCAAGCTTGAATATGACGTCC
>JALSQL010000040.1 GCA_026985435.1 Acidilobaceae archaeon | reverse complement strand
AGGCCGCCCTCCTCAGCCTGGTCGAGGAGGCGCCCCCGGGGCTCCACATCGCAGCGGCGTCCCACCCCGCGGCGAACAGCACCGCCAGCCTGGCCGAGGCGCGCTACGAGCTCATACGCTCCGGGGTCCCCCCGGTGCCGCTGGGCCCCCTCGGCGTGGGGGACCCGGGCACGCTCGAGAGGCTCGGATCGACCCTGAGGGGCCTGGCGGCGGCCGCGGTGGTGTCGGGGTCGAGGCTGGGCGTGGTAGGCGAGCCGCCAGCGTGGGTGGTGCACGACGCCTCCCAGCTCGCGCGCTCGCTCGGCGTGGCCCTAGCCAGGATACCAGCGGGGGAGCTCCTCTCCAGGCTCCCCAGGGAGCCGCCCCCTCCGCCCCGGGGCCTCCTCGGGGCGGCCCTGCGCGTCTCCCCCGACCCGGCCGCCCTGAGGGACGCACTGAGGGTCTACCACGCCCTGAGGGAGCTGGCCAGCGACTACGCCCTAGACGCCGTGGCACCCTCCTGCCCGAGCTTCATGGGGGAGGCGGGCTCGAACGCCTGCCTCGCCATGGCCCTCCTCAACGTGGAGGGCCTGACTGTGGGCTGCGAGGGCGACGTCGCCGCGACGCTGGCGCTCCACCTCTCCCAGGCGGCCGCGGGGAGGCCGGGGTTCCTCGCTAACACCGCCTGGATCAGGGGTGGGAGGCTGCTGGCGGCGCACTGCGGGGCGCCCCCCACCATGGGGGTGGCCCACTCGGTCGAGAGCCACGTGCTCACCCGGCGGAGCCCCACGCTGGCCGTCTGGTTCCCCCGGGGGGTGGGCGTCACGGTGGCGCAGGCCGGCTGGGCCGGCGACGTTCTAGTCGTGGGCGAGGGCGTGGTCGCGGAGGGGGCACCGTGGAGGGGGAGGCAGTGCGAGAGCCAGATGCTGGTGGAGATACCGGGCGAGGCGGGGCTCGCGCAGGCCCTCGCAAACCTGAGGACGGGCAACCACGTGGCCGTGACCCTCGGCAGGCACGCCATGGCCCTCTCGGTAGCGTGGGCCGCACTGAACCCCGGAGCCCCCGTGGTAGTCGCGGGTGGTGAGCCGTGGCTGTAGCGCTCCACATACTAGGCGCCGGCGGGAGCAGGCCGCCCCCCGGATACGGGGGCCCCTCGATACTCGTGGAGGCCCCCGACAGGCTGCTCCTCCTCGACTGCGGGGAGGGCTGCCTGGCCAGGCTGGAGGCCGCCGGGTTCGGGGCCTGCGAGGTCTCGGGCGTCTACGTTAGCCACATGCACGCCGACCACCTGGCCGGGCTCCCCTCCCTGGCGACCGCCCGGCAGGTGGAGGGCTGCCCCAGCCTGCGCCTCTACGCCGCCCCCGAGGTGGCCCCCGGGATAGGGTGGGCCCGCCGCTTCGCCCCCGGGAGCGTGGCCGTCGAGGTTGAGGCTCTCCGGGGCCCCCTACCTCTCGGGGGCGGGGTCGAGCTCCACGCCTTCCCGGTGAGGCACCCTCCCCCAACCTTCGGGGCCTCCATCAGGCTGGGGGGTGAGCCCCTCGCGGCCTACACTGCGGACACCAGCTACCACCCGAGCCTGGTGGCGCACCTTAGGGGGCACGAGGTCGTGGTGGCCGACTCCACCCTGCCCTCCACAGCCTCCGGGGCAGAGCTGGAGTACCACATGAGGGTGGGGGACGCCTGGAGGCTCGCCGTGGAGGAGGCGGGCGCCAGGCTGGCGGTCGCCTTCCACCTAACCCCCGAGAGTGCTGTGGAGGCCAGGAGGTCGGGCCTCCCCAGGCTCGTGGTGCCGGGGGAGCCGCTGACACTGAGGCTCCACTAGCCCGCCACTATAAACAGAGGCCCCCACCCCCCCGGGGGCGGGTGCTGGCTCCGGGTTGGCGTGCGCTAGGCTCTTGCTGCTGCTCCTGGCGGCGGCCTCGGCGGCCCCGGCCTGCTACTGCATAGGGGCGCCGCACGGCGCCGAGGCCTACCAGCCCTACTCCACCGTGATAGTTGACCCGGATGAATTCAACACGACCACCCTGGGGGAGCTCACAAGCCAGGGCAAGGCTGTGCTAGCCTACATCAACGCCGGCTACGCCGAGGAGTGGAGGTGGTACTGGCCCATAGCAGTGCAGGCCGGGATAGTCCACGAGCCAACCGAGTACGAGGGGGAGCACCTGGTCGAGTACTGGAGCCCAGCCTGGCGGGCGATACTAGTGAACTACACCCTCTCAACCCTACAGCAGGGCTACACCGGGGTCTACCTAGACAACATAGACGCAGCGGAGGCCATAGCGGAGCTGCAGCCCCCCTGGGCCCAGGGCGTGGACCCGCGCCAGGCTATGATAGACCTGGTCTCGAACATAAGCAGCGCAGCCCACGCCAGCGGGGGGCTGGTCTACGTGAACATAGGGGCCGCCACAAGCCTACTCTGGGACGACAGGCTCCTAGACCAGGTAGACGGCGTGCTCCGCGAGGAGACGCTGCTAACACTCCAAGACACCTGCAAGACAAGGCCCGCAGACCCCGCGGAGGCCCTCGAGACCCTCTACAGCCTACTACACGCCAAGGCAAACGGGAAGGACGTCATAGCGGTAGAGTACGTCGACAACAGGCTCGAGGCGTGGATAGCGTGGCTAGTCTACGCCACGCTAGGCTTCAAGCCAGTACTACAACCAGCATGCGACCCAGACTACACCAGGCCACCACTACCAACACCCTGGGCACCCTGGCCCTAGAGGGGACGAACAGGCGCACGAGCCATAACTCGGACTACCCACAGCAACCGGCCCCCAGCAGGGGGCCGGGCGGCCCGACACTCACGCACCACACCAACCCGCAGATAGGCACACTGCCCGCCGGGCCCAACACCTCACAGACGAGAGCTCCCCACGCCTCCGCGGGGTCAAAGTCCAGCTACACTGTTGCTGATGCCAAGCCTCTCCAACGCCCTGTCGATAATAGCCTCCAGCCTCGCCGCCGCCTCGGCGTCGCTCTTGCTATGCTGTCTCACGGCCAGGAATAGGCTCGTAGCTATATCTTCGAGTGATGCCTCAGCATTCCTATTGATATAAAATAAGACACCCTCGTCCATGGCCTCCAGCTCCTCGAGGAGAACCTCGGCGAGCAGGTCGGACCTAACGTTACCAGTTAAATTCATGAGCCGTCCCAGGAGCGCCGCAAAGCCCCGTGGGGGCAAGTAAAACGCCCTCATACTCACTGTTGTATCCTCCGGGCTACCTTCGATATCACTCTCTAGCCCGTCACACGCCTGCTAGCTTCGATATTAAAAAGGCTCACTGCTTGTATTACCTATATTTTCGAGACTGAATATATTTATATAGGCTAGCAGGCGTGCGACGGGCTAGAGAGTGATTTCTACATTCTATAGTAGGAGATAAGAGTATTTGAGTGCAATTAATTAATAATAAATGAGTGCCTAAGAGAAGCGAAGGTTAACTAGCATGAATAGTATAATAATTGCTAGTATATTTGTTATCTGTATTTATGTTGTATTACCTAGTATTACTATTTATTTAGTAGTTTATTTATTATTTTTATTGTTCCTATGATTTCGGAGTGTAGGGCTTTGAGAGAGCGCAGGGGCTCGCCTAGCGGGGCGTAGGGGCTTTGGAGGATTTTTTCGGAGATCTGGTAGGCCTTGTGTGCGGTTTCTGCTAGTATGCTGTCGGGGCTTGTTTCGGGGTGGGTGGGTAGTGTTAGGTGGTATCTGGCTGGCTGCAGCCTTACCTTGCTTATGAGTAGTATTCTGTTTAGTATTATTATTAGTGTGTCGTCGGGCCTTTCGAGGTCTGCCCTGGCTGTGGCGGTTTCGAGTATGTTGCGTAGCATGGTGTTTGTTATGTAGGTTGCCCCGCCAGCTAGCCCGGGCCCGGCTATTGCCTGGGCTACGCAGTTCTCGGTGAATATGTGGTAGTGGAGCATTATGGCTATGTCTTCTAGTATGAGCCTCGATGCCTCCTCTAGCTCTTCCCTCCCTAGGAGGCCGGTTATCTCATCCAGGTACGATTTGTAGTACTCGTGGAGGCTTTGCTCGCCTGGCCTGCCAGTCCGTGGGGGGCGGTCTGTGTAGAGCTTTGTTACCCTATAGTAGAGGAGGATTATGCTGTCGAGTAGCAGTAGCATCGCAAGCTCCATGAGGAGCCCCGGGGTCTCGGCCTCTGCTAGGTGGCCGGGGCCTGCGGCGAGCTCGTGTGCCAGGTATGCTAGGTATGCTATGCTGTGGGTGTATATGAGTGCGTAGTTGAGGGGCACGATTGGGGAGAGCATGAAGACTACCAGGTAGGGGCCGGCCGAGAGTATGGTGGCCAGGAGGGTAGCCGCTGTTGAGCCGCCGAGTATGGTGTAGGCGGGTAGCAGTATCGCCAGCGCTATGGCGGCGGCTACGAGGTTGTACCGTAGCGTGGGGCGCGTGAAGCGTAGGAGGCTGGTTAGCCTGTAGTACTCGAGCTCGCTGTGGAGCAGCCTCGCGGGTGTGGTGAGGGTTCTCGCCACGGCGGGTCCGAGGGGTATGACTGTTGCGAGGGCGGCTAGCATTAGGAAGGGCGGGTTGGGTAGTACTGTGTGGATGGTGTTGTATATCATGAAGATAACGTAGAGTATCATCGCTAGGCTCGAGTATATGAAGAAGTCGGCCAGGGTCCTGTATTTGGGGGAGAGCATTAGGATGTTGGCAACGGCCGTGAGGGTGCTAGTGTTTATGCACTGCCTGTCGCCGGGGTAGCAGTGGGAGCCCAGCCTGGAGTGGCGCATCGCGCGCCTGTGGGCCGAGCGTAGCATGTACCTTACCCAGAACGTGTTAGGCATGTTTGCTATGGTGTTGAAGGATATGTGGGGCACCCTCTCTAGTTCCAGCACGAACACCACTATGCCTAGGGCCAACTCGAAGATGACGCCTACAAAGTGGAGCGTGTGGATCATCTCGGCCTCCATCTCGCCGGGCGGGTGGCCTGGGCCCGCTGTGGTGTTGAGTCCCATCAGGCCTGCCAGCCTGGGGTCGCGGTGGGCTATAGACTCGAGCAAGACCAGGGAGGCGGTGACCATTATCACGAAGAGCGAGATGCCCAGGATGCTAGTGGCTGTGAGGCTTATACGTGAGATGTACGGGTCGAGGCCGCTCCTCGGCGATGGCATTTGGGAGATGCTGTATTGGAGCCTTGGTATGTGGTATGTGAAGAGGTTGCGGATCCTCTTGCAGAGGAGCGAGGAGGGGCTACTCAACCCTTAACCCCTCACGAAGTTTAGCACTATATCGTTGACTGTGGAGAGCGAGTCGAGGCAGTGGTAGTTGGATAGCTGCTCGTCGTCAATGTTTATAACGGTCTTCATCACCCTCTCGAGATTGTAGGATTCTACTGGCACGATCTTATCGTATATGTTGAAGGCGTACGTGTGTATGACCGGTCCTCTCCGCGGGTTCTTCGAGTTCCTGTACCTCCGATATTCTTTGAGTAGAGCCTCAGCGTCTACTATGACGTAGTACTGGATGTCGATGTAGTCGGCCTCGGTGAGCCTCTCTGTGAGCCTCCTCAGCACGTTGATCCTCCTCGCTGGCGAGGGGACGTCTGCTATGCTCCTCTCGACGACCTGGCTCGAAAGGTAGAACCCGGCGAAGGGGTGTAGGGCGTCTACTATGAAGCCCCGTATGCAGCCGCCGCTAAGGCTGGCCACGTGCTCCCTCAGCCTCCCCGCCTTCTCGACCTCAAGGGAGCTTAGGTAGCTCTCTAGCCTCGACAGGATGAATGTTGCCGCCTCGCTTATCTCGCTGGGCGGCGCCTTCATCGAGGCTAGGTTGTAGAGGTCATCCTTCATGAGCCTCCTCAGGTCTTGGGGTATCTCGTGCCTGTCGACCACGGGTACCGGGATCATGTCGACGCTCTCCTCGAGCGCGCGGCGGGGGTAGACTACTGGCACAACGATGCTCCGCCGCATGGCGTCCTTCTCGAAGGGGATCCGGAGAACCCCCGCCGACTCGAGGGTGCGCGTGAAGCTTGTGTAGACGGCCCCGCGTATCCAGGGGTTGCGGTACACGTGCTCGTAGTAGAGGTCTATGGCGCTGGTTATGGCGACCGAGTCGAGGTCCCAGCGGCGTGTGTACCTCTCCAGAGTCCAGGGGTGGTGGTACCCGTACGGCTCGGAGTCGCGTGCCTCGAAGGGCATGCAAAGCTCTCCCTTCGAGCACCTCTCCAAGCGGAGCCTGCTGGGCCTGTAGATCTCGATGGTCGCAGAGGGCAGCTCCAGGCCGTAGGTGACAGCGTTCCACACGGCCAGGGGATACTGCGCCAGCCCGGCATAGCAGCAGTGGTTGAGTAGAATGAAAACAATGTGGTTAAAGAGCGTCCTGTCTGGGAGGCGCCCGGCGGCTCTGCCCATTAGCGAGTTAAGGGCCCTTTTCAGGTTGAAAGACCTCACCTCGCCGGGGCCCCGGTTTTTCATTATGAAGTACGCGAACGTCCTAATGAAGAGGAAGTAGTCTAGGAGCTTCCTAAGCGTGATAAGGTTATAGAAGCGGCTAAGCTTGTCATTGCCCACAATACCTCGGAGACCGTCTACCTCGAGGGGGTCCACCCACCCTCGCTGGTGCTTGCACGAGGCCTCCCAACCTTCACCCCTCGCCTCCTCCAGGATAACGCTACACAGCACGCTCTCATAGATTTCAACCAGGCTCTCCACACATTGGCTAACATGTATCTTCAAAATGAGGTCGGGATACCCTCGGTCTCTCACACACCGGCTAACCACCCGCTGGAGTAGCCACTCTACAAATCCTTTCTCGGGAGTTTCACCGCCAAGAACCGGCTCGTTAATGGTCCTCACTGCTAGATCCCGGATCTGCGAGATCAGCTCGGTCATGTAGTGGACAAAGGAGAAGGCGGAGGGGCTCGTGTGCCCCCTTGGCGTGCGGACTATGCGGAAGCCGGGTGGCCTACCGCTGGAGACGTTGAAATAGTGGAGGGGGAACTCGAGGTGCTGGGCGAGGCTCTCCACTAGCCTCAGGGTGTGCGGCCTAGCGTCGTCCATAAAGCATGCCGTGTAGGCCTGGCCTGAGGGCGCGCTTATTCTCTGTATTAGGTGTACTGTAGAGCCTGCCTTATCCCCCTCTTTAGGGCCTGGCAGCTGTGTGCACCCGCATGTGCGTCGAGGTCCTCTACGTTATTTATCCCTCTACGATGGGTATGTAATTGTGGATGTCCCCGGGGGATGTCAAGCGTGTACAAGCTGAGCGACGAGACGGCCCATGTGTATGTCTACGGTATGGGCACTGTGACAAGGCGGTGGCTAGCAGCCATAATCTCGAAGTCGCCCTACATGAGGAGGCTCCAGGCGGTGAGGTACTTCAGCGACCTCTACGGGATCCTCGAGACGACGTATGAGCAGCACGTGCAGGGCACGGCCGAGATAGCGTCGAGGTACACGCACGAGTACCTCAGGATGATGTATAACCTAGTGGAAAATTCCCTACTCACCAACAGGGAGCTCCTGAAGCGACTAGCAGGCTCCAAGAGGGAGCCCGATGCTGGGGTTCTTGATGCATCGATAAGAGCGCTGAGCGGAGTCTACGGGGAATACGTTGAGCGCGTGGGTCTCGCGGCTAAGGTGTCAACGCTTATAGGGATGCTCGCCGCTCCACCATTCCGGAGGCCCTTCGGGACAATACTGAAGAGGAGGGCTATGAAGCTCCTAGCACACAAGATTTACATCGAGGGCATTAAGTACTATACTGGCAGCGGCAGCGACGGCAACCAGCAGGCAGGCAGCCAGGTACTAGAGATACTAAAAAGCATGAGAGATAGTATTGTAGGATTCTACGAGGAGCTGCTAGGAACGGTCAAGCCGGAGAGAGGGAAGTACGCGGGCCTCCTACCGTCCCTCCGGGCCCTCCTGGAGGCGTGCAAGGGCCTCGAGGTGTGCGAGGATTTTGATGGGATGGAGGCTAGGGAGGAGGCGATAGTAGATAGCATGCTCGAGGATATAAGAGGCTTCTATAAGTCGAGGCTAACGCCCTTCGAGGAAAAGAGCGGATACGAGTACAAGTACAAGATAACCTCCCTAATCTACCCGGCACTCTTCACGCTGAGGTTCCGCAACCTCGGAACGGCGCTCGGGGCCGGGCATGCTATCAAGGCTATAGCGGAGTACCTCGACAGAATAGCGAAGATGGCCTATACCCGCGCGGGCCACGCTGCCAGCGGAGGAGCGGTTAAAGAGGAGTTCTGCGAGGTTCTACGTGGGATACTCGATATCCTATTCCAGGTGGGCGATGCCATCCTGATAAACAATAGCTCAACACTCCTGTTAGTGAGCGATGTAGCTAGGCTCGAGTGTCAAGATAGCGGTGGGGCCCGGGAGTCGTATTATGTTAACACGATCCTCGGCATGCCAGCCGTGGTGCTGTCGGACAGAGGGCTCTTCATGACGCGTATAGGCGCTCCAAGGCAGAGTTGGGAAGCAGGCATATCCAAGCCGGAGGCAGGCGGCTTTCAGAGGGTGAACCTCGGGGCGAGGTTTAGGAGGAAATGCAGGATTGTGGATCTAGAGGGGCTACTCGAAGATGAAAACGTCGAGGAGGTGTTCCTCACATACCCCTACTTTGAGAGTTCGGCGTACATCGATATGAGGTCTCTCCCCTGCTGCATAATCAGCCCCCTAGACGAGCGCAGGCAGGGCGAGTACAGGAGATACCTGAACTCCAACATTGACCCGGGCGTCCTCCGGCTGGCGGCCTATATCTTCGACCTAATGCTACCCAGGAGGGATAGGAGGCAGGCGAGTGGTGGCAGGGATGAGAAAAGAAGGTGGAGGCGTAAAATACTGGAGAGTGGCGTCTCACCCTTCGTCTCCCACTTTAAGGTAAACCAGGTCCAGGCGGACGCCACACCCAGCGCCTACCACCTCGACCTCCTAAACAAGCTGGACAAGGACATTAACATCGGCTTGCGCATCGACCTAAGAAGGCTCAACGATATAGTATTCAACATGGACAACTACAGCTTCACAGTGTTCAACGCCTTGAACACCATATACACGTTCCTCCTAAAGGACGTGGCTACAGTCATGCTGAGGATGAGGCTCATGAACAGCTTGAGCCAAGCCTCCCCATGCACCCTAAAGACGAGGAAAAAGGAGATTAGCATAGAGATGCTAGACCTCATAGCAATACTCTACTACTACCTTATATCAAGGGAGTTCGAAGAGCTGGAGACCGCTATAAAAGGGTATCTGGTGAGGCTCGAGCGCTTCATAGAAACGCTAGGGATGCGTGGCAGTAGGGATATAGGGGAGTGCCTAGGTCTACTTAAAAGTATAAGGAGTATTATTGGGAGATACTCGAACTTTATCGGTAGCTATAGGAGGCTTACCTCCATCGTCGCGCTCGAGCTCGTGAGGAGGAGGTATCATGTGAGCCTGGAGTCCCTGGAGAAGCTGGCGGACAGCCTGAGGTGTAGCTCGGGCATTAGCTTGAGGGATTTATCCTTCTCGGACTTCTCGGACTTCTTCGTGAGGGGCCTACTAGGGGTCCCCGAGGCGGCTGCTGAGAACCAGTCCGGCGGGCGCCAGCTGGTGTTCCACGGGCTAATCTCGATACTCGATATGTTAAACCGGTCCGGGTGCCGCCAGCGCGATCTGGTCGGGAGATGCGGCGGGTATAATGTGTACAATATGCTAGCATTCTACATAAGCGTCGGCCTACAGCAGGCTCTGTCAACCTCGCTCTCGGCATACCTGGCTGAGTACGCGAACAGGCAGCTGAAGAGGCTATTCGGCAGCCCCAGGCTCAGGGTTAGGAGGGTTGCTATACAAGCGCCCTCCCAGGGCGTCCTGAAGCCGTTCTTCCACCTGCCAGTGCGCCAGTCTGCACTGCCAAGGCTAATCGAGGGCGCCGACCTGGGCCACCTGGCCTTAGAGCATTGCAAGAGGGTACTCCAGAATGAGAAGGGGGAGGAGAAGGAGCGGCTCGTCAAGTATGTAGGGTGCATAGTCGACTACCTCAGGCTGGCGGACTACAACCTATACAGCATCGACGTCGGCACCCTCTCCGACCTGGCGGTCACGGGCAAGGTGGCGCGGGGGGTCAGCGGGGAGGTCATAGTTCCCGATGAGGACTACTGGGAGATCCTGGCTATGGGGGCCACCAAGAGCGACCTCTTCCTCGAGCACCGGATGAGCAACCCCAAGAGTAGGCCGAGGCTCTTCTACGGCAACCTCTACTTCCTCTACACCATAGTGGTGGAGGTGGGCGGGGAAGGTGAAGGCGGTAGAGGCGGAGCCATAGGGGTGAGCGTGGGCGGCTTGAAGCACGCGCTGGAGGATGCTCTCGTGGACGCCATGTACGAGCTGCTGGTGGGGTCAACGCTCTCGCCGCCATTCCTAGAGCGGCCAGCAGACTCCCAGGGCTCCCCGGGGGCTTCTAAGCGCAGAGCATGCTCAGCAGCCTGCGGGCCTTTGCGGGGGCTGTCGCCAGGATCGAGGCGGCGACCCTCCCCTCCCATCCGGCGTCGAGGGCCGCGCGGAGGGCGCCGCGGGTGCACCTCTTCTCCGTGCAGACTATTAGTAGGGCGTGGTACCTGGCGTGTAGCCTCCTGTACTTCCCGGGGTCTATGTTGGAGCCCGTCTCGACCTCGACGGCGAGCCTGGCCCCGCAGGGGGAGACCAGGGCTAGGTCGGCGTCCCTGGGCTTCTCAACCTCGGCACCCAGGATCCTCGGGAGCCTCGAGGCGAGGGCCCTCTCGAGGTACCGGTGGGCGGCGCCGGGTATAGTGCCGGGCCTCTCAAGCAGCACCACGGGCCTGCCCCAGCCGGTCTGCACCCTGACCTTCCTAGCCAGGCCCAGCCTTACAAGCTCCTCGACGGCCCTGTAGTACTCGCTCCCCCTCATGCCCAGGGAGCTCCTCCTCTCCCTCTGGGTGAGGGCCGGGTTTAGGGCGATGCTCTCGAGCACCTGGCGGGCCTGCCAGCTGAGGGCTGGCGGGGGCTCGACCCTCACGACGACAGGCCACCGGAGGCTCGCCGGCCTCACCACGGCCTCGCCCCTGCCCAGCCCCCTCAGGAGCTCCTCCCCAACCCCCAGCCTCTGGGCTGCCCGGTGCGCGTCGTCGGCGTCGTCGAGCCGGAACACCATGATGTTGGAGGCTAGCCTAGCCACCTCGGGGTTTAGGAGGCTCGGGCTATGGGCGACCAGCACGATGCCGACCCCCCTCTTGCGCTGGTGCATGAGGTCGCTCACCAGCTCGCCCCGCCAGTGCTGGCCCGGCCTCCCAGCGGGCGCGACCTCCTCAGCCTCGTCTATCACTACGAGCATCCGGAGGCCCGGGTGGCCAGTAGGCCTGGGGAGCTGGGCCTGAATCGAGGCTAGCACCAGCTGCGCCGCCTGCCTTGCCAGGCTCCTGGAGGTGCTGGAAAGCCAGGATAGATCGACGACCACCCTCTCCCTGGGGCCCACCCTCAGGGTTGGAGGCCCCTCGAGCAGGGGCGCGAGCTCCCCCTCGAGTATGTTGTAGAGCCTGGCCTCGACGGCGGCCGCCGTCTGCCTGGACCACGGCAGCTGGTCGGAGGCCAGCATCCTCCGGAAGCCCTCAACGCCAGACCCGGATTCGACTGTCCCCCTAACGGCCTCCCGGATCGTCCTCTCCATCTGAGGGGTGACATCCCAGCCGTCCTCCCGGATAAACCTGAGCAGAATCTCGGACACCCTGGAGGGCGGCACCCGGCGCCTCTCCCGGCCGTCCCTGTGGAATATGCCCAGCCGGAGCGGCGACCCCGAATCCGGGCCCCCGAGAACCCTAGCATCGAGGAGGTCGGCGACGTCGCCGTACTCCCCCTCCCAGTCGACAACCACAAAACCCGCCCTCACCCTCATAGCCGCCTCGTAGAGAAGCCTCTTCGCCGCGGTGGTCTTCCCAGCACCCACGGAGCCGTAGACCACTATGTGACCGGGCAGGTCGGACGATCTCACACCAAAACCTCCACCCCCACCCTCGCCGTCGACCCTAACACCCAGCCTGAGATCCCACTCATACCCCGACCCCACGGGCCCCCCAGCCGCCTGGTGCCCCAAAAGCGGGGCTCCACAATGGCGGCAGAAGGGCTCATCAGCCGGTGTCAGGCGACCACAGTAGGCGCAGACCCGGTAGCCCCCGGGAACGAGGGCCCCACCGAGCCCCGCGGGCCGCGTGGTTGGAGACACCGCTCATCCCCTATCCTCCCCTAGACCCATCAGACCCGGAGCCCCCGGCCCCGGGCACCCAGACGGGCCCCACCGGGCGCACCCGAGAGAGCATGGGGCCCGACTCCGTGTAGGGAGTGGCGGGCCTGTAGCCCGCCAGCACCATGCGCCTCCGAGCCTCCCTCACCAGCTCCGGCGGGAGCCTGGCCCGGCAATGGGTGCAGTACCCCGTATCTATGGGCGTGGGCTTGAGGCAGTTGGGGCAGACTATCATGCCCAGAGGCAAGTGAACCGTAGAGGGCAGGGGGGAGCCGCAGTGGTAGCATATGCCCCGGTCAACAGGCGTCATACGCCCGCATACCAGGCACTGCACGTAGGGGACGCCCATCCCTACCACCCCCACCCATCACCCCCCCCGGGGAGGGGGGCTGGATCTCGAGCCTAGAGCTTGACCCCCGGGTTCACCTGGACAGAGCTCACAGGCTCCGGTCTGCCGTCATCGCTGGGAGCCGTGGGCTCCACAGCTGAGGCCATCTGCGGTAGACTGTAGGCCTGCACGCCCCCATCCTCGGCCACGGCCTTCAGTAGGTCGTCGAGGCTCCGGTAGAGCTTCAGGTTTATCCCATCGAAGTGGAGCGCCCTGGGGAGCACCATCCCCCTATGCGGCCAGCGTACCAGGCCCCTCGACTCCTCCTCGCGGAGGGCGCGCACGTCTATGGAGCGTACACCCTCGCTACTATACTCGACGCCAACGAAGACGCGGAACTTCCTCCTGCACTGGGGGCACTCTATAGGGTTGGCCAGGTGCGTCTCCGCAAAGGTGGGGTTCGGGGTCCTCGACTCCCCCTGGCCGAGGAAGATCCTCCTATCAACACGCCTCCTCAGGGGGGCCAGGGTCAGGGCCCGGAAGAAAGCCCCACAATAGGGGCACGACACCATATCCACAAGCACGGGGACAGCCATATCCGAGGCATCCTCCCCGGGGCCTCCCCGTAGCTTGTAGAGGACGTGGGAGAAGATACCCAAGCCAACCTGCCTAGCTGGAGGCCTGACCTCTAGTGCAGCCACCCCCCGGACCCCCAACCCCGCCAGGGGCTCGGGCTAGAGCCTACAGCTCAGGGTTCATAAGCGTTCCAAAGCAGAGCAGCGTTCATTACAGGCCGAAAGCCTGCCTCCCAACCCACAAAACCCGTGACATAACAGCGGCACCACCCACAATCATGCCGCTAACCCCCCACAAACCCCCATCAAAACCGCCGCCACGCACCCACAAACATGGCGTCCCTGCAAAGTGGTCCTCAACGCTCTGAGTCACTCTAGAGTCTCCCATCTAGAGTCGCTGGTGGCAGAGGGGTGTTTTGGTGTGTACATAGACAACACAGTAAAACAACAACTCCTATCAAACACCACACTCCTAAAATTCGCCGCCGCCTGCAGCGCAACCCTCATACCCTGCGGCCTCGCCACCGGCACAATAGTCGGCACCATCCCAGCAGCCATAGAAGTCGGCGCACTCTGCTGGCTAACACCCCTACTCACCCGAGACGAAGTAGCAGAAAAAATAACCCAAAACCTAAAGCAAACCCCCATCACATCCACCCTAGCCATGCCGCCACCCAGGACCATCCTAGAAGCCCTACCGCCAGCCCTCTCATACACGGCCCTAACAACCTCCACAGCCCGCTACCTGGAAGCCCGGCGGGCCGCAGCCCTCCTCCAGAAAATCCACCAGGCCCCGAGACTGAAGGCGAGGCTCCTAGAGCGGCTAACCAGCACCAGCTACCTCGAGAAGATAGTGGACGCCTACTGGGAAGCCCAGACCCGGGGCATCCCCAGCCAGCTACGGGAGGCCCTCAAACCCCACAGGCTCACCCTCGTGGAGAAGCTCGCACCCCAAGACTTCAGGCTCCTCACCCAACTCACCCAAAACCTCCCACAAGAAGCCCTCCAAGGAAAAACCCTAGAAAACATACGGGAAGCCCTCAACAACGCGGCAAAAGCACTACAGAAAAGGGGAAGAAAAGGCTTCTAC
>JALSQL010000039.1 GCA_026985435.1 Acidilobaceae archaeon | reverse complement strand
TATTAGGGGCTCCCCGGGCCGCCCACCCTGATGGGGTCGCGCCTTGTCCTGGGGGGAGAGGCTTAGGGGGGCCGCGGTGCCCGTGGACTCTGCTGGGCGGCAGTACCACCTCCAGGTGGCTCCGGGCGACGTGGCACGCTACGTCCTCCTCCCCGGCGACCCGGAGAGGGCTGGGCTCATCGCCGGGCTCTGGGAGGAGTCGAGGCTCGTGGCGTCCCATAGGGAGTTCGCCACGTACACGGGCACCTATAGGGGGGTGAGGCTGAGCGTCACGAGCACGGGCATAGGCTCGCCGAGCGCCGCGATAGCCGTGGAGGAGCTCCTGAGGGTCGGCGCCGACACGTTCATCCGCGTGGGCACGATGGGGGCCATCCAGTCCCGCCTGCGCCCGGGCACCCTCGTCATAGGGGTCGCCGCCGTGAGGATGGAGGGGACGAGCGGCCAGTACGCTCCCCCCGGCTACCCGGCCCACGCCTCGCCCGAGGTTGTGATGGCCCTCGTAGAGGCCGCTGAGACTCTCGGGGTCCCGTACGAGGTGGGCGTGGTGGCTAGCACCGACAGCTTCTACGTGGGCCAGGGGAGGCCGGGCTACGGGGGCTACATGCCCCCCTGGGCCGCCCAGGTGATACCCAGCCTCCGCGAGGCGGGCGTGCTCGGCTTCGAGATGGAGGCCAGCTCGATATTCACCCTGGCCTCGATATACGGCGCTAGGGCGGGGTGCGTGTGCTCCGTCGTAGCCAACCGGGCCACCGACGAGTTCGTGGTCAACGCTGGCGTCAGGGAGGCGGCGAGGGCGGCGTCGGAGGCCGTGGCGATACTCTCCTCCTGGGACGAGGCGGCGAGGAGGGCTGGTGCGAGGTGGTTCCACCCAGGCTTGCTCAGGAGCACGTAGCGGTCGGCAACATAAACCTGGACATAACGGTTAGGGTGCCCCGCCTCCCCGGCCCCGAGGAGAACGTCAAGGCGAGCGAGTACTGGATAGGCCTCGGGGGCGCGGCTACGAACTACGCCGTCGCCACCGCCAGGCTCGGCCAGAGGGCCCGGCTGGTCGCCGTCGCGGGCAGGGAGGCGGAGAGGCTGGGCCTCCTCGACGCCCTCAGGAGGGAGGGGGTCGACATCGGCGGCGTCCGCGTGTCAGGCGAGCCCACGGGGATAGTGATAGTCCTCCTCTCCCCCGGGCGAGGCGAGGAGGCCAGGTCGATGGTCACAATGAGGGGGGCGAACCTCCTCCTCGAACCATCCATGGTGCCTGAGGGGGGCGACGTCGTCCACCTCGCCAGCGTGAGGCCCGGCCTCGTGGGCGAGGTCTGCGAGGGCCGGGCGCTCTGCACCTATGACCCCGGCGGCGAGTCCTTCCACAACCCGGAGGGCGTGGCCTCCGCGGCGGGTATGGCCCACTACCTGATGCTCAACCTCCGCGAGCTCGAGGCCATAACCGGGGGCGGTGGGGTCGAGGCCGCCACGAGCCTGGTCTCGGGCCGCCTAAGGCTGGTGGTCGTGAAGTACGGCAGCGGCGGCGCCGCGCTAGTGGACGCCTCCGGGGTCGTCGCCGAGGCGAGGCCCCCCAGGCTGGGCCGGCCCGTCGACGTGACCGGGGCCGGCGACGCCTTCGACGCCGCCTTCAACGTGTGGCTCCTCTGGAGGGGGGACCCCCTGGAGGCGCTGCGGGCGGCTGTGGCCGCTGGGGCGGCCAAGGTTGGGAGGAGGGGTAGCAGCAACATGCCGGGCCCCGATGAGGTCGCAAGCCTCGCGGCGCGGGTGGAGGTCTCCGGGGCCTGGCGGCGCGCGGGCTAGCCCGCCGCCTCCTGGCTGGCCGCCGCTAGGGCCTCGTCGAGCTTGGAGGCCTCCTCGAGGACCCTCGCCGCGACCCTCTCGTTGACCTGCACCTCCCCCTTCCTCAGCGCCTCCAGTACCTTCTCGACGAAGGCGCGGAATGGGAGGGTCTCCCTGGGCCCCCCGAGGTCGGCGAGCACTACCTTGCCGCTCGCGTAGTCCAGGAGCCTGACTATGTCCCTTACACCATCCTTACCCTCGACCCTGTAGACGTCGAGAACCCTGACTCCCAGGGCCTCGGCTAGCCTCTTGTACTTGGCTAGCACACCGCCCCTAGCCATAGCCGGCACCTCCAGCTTCCACTCCGGCCACCTCCCCCACCCCGCCTTTAAAGCGTGGCTCCTCTAGGTGGGTGCAGAGCGTGGCGGGCGGCAGGACCCGGAGGATACTCGTCTCGATCGAGCCCGAGAGGCTGGCGGAGACCCTGCTCCGCCTCTACAGGGGCCACCTGACCCTGGACCAGCTGGCCAGGCACCTGGGGACGAACACGAGGAGTGCCGGCAGGGTCGCAGCGGCCCTCGAGAGGCTCGGGATGCTGGAGAGGCACTCCCGCAGGGCCTTTAGGGTCGTGTCCCTAGAGCCTAGCGGCGCCCGCCGCCACAAGCGCCCATACGGCGGCCCCTAGCAGGTAGCGGGCCCCCAGCTTCCAGGCGGCCACCAGGCTTAGGATTGCAGCGGTGGCGGCTACTGCGAGCGCCGCCGCCCTGACGAGCCTGTAGGCTCTAGCCGCATCCATCAACCACCACCCTGCCGTCCCTGCGCACCTCCACGACCGCCCCGTCGCGGGCGGCCTCGAGCAGCTCCCGGGGCACCCTGTCTACCAGCGGTATCCCGGCCAGCACCGCGCCGGCCACCACTATCGGCTCGGCCTCCCCCATGACTATAGCCGCCGGGGCCACCCGGTTGTAGCGGAGCCCGAGTATCACGTAGGAGCCCACCGTGCTGCCCCGGCTCCTCTCGGCCACGAGCACCCTCCCCGCTATGCTCCTCCCGTCCCTCAGGGTCCCCCTCTCCGGGTCTACGTCGCCGTAGAAGCTTATGGGGCCCCTGACCACTACAGCCTCCCCGCGGGCGTCCCCGGGCACCAGCGGCCTCCCCCTAGCCTCTAGCCTGCACGGCACCGCTACCACGCCCCCGCAGCCATCCTAACCATGTCCTCGACCCTCGCCAGCCCCACCTTGGCTCCGCGGCGGGTGAGGTAGAATAGCGCCTTGTAGGAGTTCGTAACTATCCGGCGGCCCTCGACCGGGTAGGGGCTGACTATCAGGCAGGTGTCCCTCGCAACCCTGAAGCCCAGGCTGCGTAGCTCCCCTATGACGCCCCTCCCAAGCGCCTCGACGTAGGCCTCCCTGCTTATCGTCACTATGAACTCGCCCCTCCTCACGCCCCCGTACCTCCTGGCTAGGGCCGCCAGCCTCTCTAGGTCCCTGGCCGTGTAGTGTGGGCAGCCGACGAAGTAGATGTCCACACTCGACGGGTCCCCCGGGGCCATCCCCTCCAGCCTACCCCTGAGGTCCCCCCTCTCGACCTCCACGACCTCCGAGGGCCTCCAGCCCTCGGGGAGCCTCTCAGGGGTGACGCCGTGGAGGTGGACCATGCCTATAGAGCCGGCCGCCCCGAGCGCGGCCGCCAGCTCCCTCAGGGCGAGGTCGCCCTCCAGCCTGGCCCTCAGGGCGGGCGGCCTGGACCCCCTGTGCGCCTCCCCTATCACGAGGCCGAGCACGCCCGCCTCCGCCTCGTCTAGGGGCTCACCACCGTCAACCCGGTACTCCACCTCGGGCACCCTCTCCTCGGGCCTGTGGAGGCCATAGTAGTAGGTGCGCCCGGCTATCGCCGCCATGAGCGCCAGCGGGCCCCCCTCCCTGTTGGTCCTAAGCCCCA
>JALSQL010000038.1 GCA_026985435.1 Acidilobaceae archaeon | reverse complement strand
GCCGCCGTGGCCAGGTGCGTGGGCGAGGCCCTAGCTGAGGCCGACCCGGCGCGGGCCGGCTACTACACCTCCAGGGCCAGCCTCTACGCGGCCATGGCCGAGTCGCTGGCTGGCAGGCTGGAGGGTGTCAGGGTGGCGGCGTACAGCCCCGTGGTCCAGTACCTCGTGGAGGAGAGCGGGGGCCGCCTGGTCTACACCGCCGCCCTGGGCCCGGGGGCGGAGCCGGCGGCGGACGCCGCGGCGGCTGTCGAGCGGCTCTACAGGAACGGCACGATAGACGTGTTCGTGGTGACCTGGGTCGACGAGGCGATGTCGAGGGCCGCGAGGGGCCTGGCCGAGAGGCTCCGGGGCCTCGGGGTGCCAGTGGCGGTCCTACCGCTGGGGGAGCCCGGCCTGGACCCCCTCGAGGCGCTGGCCCTCTCCCAGGGCGCCGTGCTCGACGCCGCCCGCCGGGGCCCGGCCGCCGGGGGCGGTGGCGGGGGGCTCCCCTGCGGGGTGGCCTCCTGGTGGGGCGTGGGCGTCGCCGGCTTCATGGCTGGCCTGGTGGTGGCTGTGGCATGGGTGAGGGCGTCGAGGGGCTAGTTGTGGAGGGCGTTTACTTCGCATACCCGGGCAGCGCCTCCCCCGCGGTGGTGGTGGACGGCCTCAGGCTGGCCAGGCCCTTCTTCCTGGTGATACTCGGCCCCAACGGGGCGGGGAAGACGACGCTGCTCCGCATAATCGTCGGCCTCCAGGCGCCGCAGAGGGGTAGGGTGAGGCTGCTCGGCGTCGACCCCCACACTCCGTGGGGGAGGCGCAGGCTCGCGGGGAGGCTGGGCTACGTGCCCCAGCTGCAGAGGGTCAACACCCGGATACCCCTCAGGGGCTGGGAGGTGGCGGCGATGCGCCTCTACCTCTCCTCGAGGCCCCCGCGCGGCATGGGCCGGAGGCTCCGCGAGGAGGCGAGGCGGGCCCTCGAGGCCCTCCAGGCTGGCCACCTCGAGTGCAAGCCCTTCTCAGAAATGAGCGGGGGCGAGAGGCAGCTAGTGCTCCTAGCGAGGGCGATAGCAGGGAGGCCCGAGGTCCTGGTGGCCGACGAGCCCATAGGGATGGTGGACCCCGCCAGGAGGCCCGGCGTGGTGGACGCCCTCTGGAGGCTCCACCTCGAGGGGATGAGCGTAATCCTGACAACCCACGATATAACGCCGTTCCTCAGGGAGCCCCTCGCGAGCAGGGCCCTCGGCGCCCTCATGAACAGGAGGCTCATACGCCTGGCGCCCCTCGGGGAGCTCCTCTCGGACAGGCGCTCCCTGGCGGCCGCCTTCGGCGAGTACACCGGGCTCGACGAGGCCCTGGCCTCGCTGGGCGGGGGTGGGTAGCGGGTTGGCGGACCAGGTGCTGCTAGCCGCCATAGCGGCCTCGACCCTGGCGGGCATCACGGCGGGGTCGATAAGCCCCCTGGTAGTGGCGTCGGGCAACATATTCCTCGCCGTCGAGATGGTCCACGCGGTCCTGGCGGCTGGCGTGATCGGGGGCATCGCCGGGGCCCTTGGCTGGCCGCTGCCGCCGCTCCTGGCGTCGGTGGCGGCGGTTGTGGCGCTGGGGCTGCTGGCCGCCGGGCTGGTGGAGGCTGGCGTGGACCAGGACGTGGCCGTTGGGGTCACGGCGTTCACATCCGCGGTCGTCGTGGCGGTGGGCGTGTACATCCTGGTGAGGGTCGACCCGGCGGGCGCCAGCGTGATCTCAGGGCTCCTCGTGGGCAGCGTGTTCTACACGACCCCCGGGGACCTCCAGTCCCTCCTGGCGGTGGCGTCGGTGGTCGCGGGGCTCGTCTACCTGTTCGACAGGGAGATGGCCTACACCTACTTCGACCCCGAGGGCGCCCAGCTCGCGGGCTCGAGGCCCTGGCTCTACAGGTCGCTCTTCACGGTGCTCGTCTCGGCGGCGGCCATGTCGCTGACCTACGTTGCGGGCGCCCTGATGGCGCACATAATCCTCGTGGCCCCGGGGGTCCTCGCCCTCGGCGCGGCGTCGAGGCGCGGGGTGCCAGCGGTGCTGGCGGCGAGCCTCCTCGTGGGTGTGGCCTCCATGGACGCTGGCGTGCTGCTAGCCTGGGAGACGGGCCTCAACGCGGCCGGCTCGGTGGGGCTCACGCTGGCGGCGGTGTTCGCCGCCTACGCCATCGCCAGGAGGGGTGGAGGCCGTGGCTAGGGGGCAGAGGAGCCTGCTGGACTACGCCCTCGCGCTCTACCTCCTCGGAGCCAAGCCTGGGGGCCGCCCTGCTGGCCCGAGCGTGGTGGCCGAGAGGCTGGGGGTGTCTAGGGCCACCGCCGCCGTGATGCTCCGCCGCCTCGAGGCCTCCGGGCTCGTGGTGAGGGGGCCCGGGGGAGGGGCCCGGCTCACCCGCCGGGGCGTCGGGGTGCTGGCGAGGCACGCCTGGAAGGTCGGGCTGCTGGAGACCCTCCTCTCCAGGGCCGGGTTGGGGGCGGCGGAGGCTGCCAGGGTAGCTAGGAGGCTCGCCCCCCACCTCGACGACTCGGAGGCCGCCGCCCTCTGCGAGGCCCTAGGCCACCCGGACAGGTGCCCCCACGGCTCCCGGATACCCCACCCCTGCAGGGGTGAGGAGAGCCCCGAGGGTAGCTGCGCCCTCCGCTTCACCTACTAGCGGGGGTGCGGAGCGCATTTAACCCGGGCCTCCGCGGGTCGTGGGGGGTACCGGGTATGGCGGCAATAGAGGTTGGCCGGCTGTGCGTCAAGCTCTACGGGCGCGAGGCGGGTAGGAAGTGCGTGATAGTTGACATTATAGACGAGAACTTCGTCCTGATAACGGGGCCCAAGAGCCTGACGGGGGTCAAGAGGAGGAGGGCCAACATAGACCACATAGAGCCCCTCGACAAGAAGGTCGAGATAGAGAAGGGTGCGAGCGACGAGGAAGTCCTGAAGGCCATAAAGGAGGCCGGCCTCGAGGACTTCATGAGGGAGCCCGTGAGGCCCGAGCTGGCACCCATCTAGCCCAGCCCCCGACCCCCCGGGGGCCGCGCAACCCTATTGGGCCCGCCCGCCGCCTAGCCCTCCCGGGTAGCCGGGTGTGGCTAGGGGCTCGGGCGGCGTGCTTGTTGAGAGGCTGAGGACCGGGGTGCCGGGCTTCGACCCCCTCGTGGCTGGCGGCATACCCCGGGGCTTCATGGTGGCTGTGGTGGGCGAGCCCGGCACGGGTAAGACTGTTTTCAGCATCCACTTCGCCTGGCAGGGGGTGCTCGAGGGCGACAGGGTGATCTACGTCACCACCGAGGAGAGCAGGGAGAGCGTCCTCAAGCAGGCCGCCATGTTCGGCATGGACCTCGCGGGGGCGGTCGACAGGGGGAGGGCGATAGTGATCGACGCCCTCATGAGGGGTCGGGGCGACGAGTGGAGCCTCCAGGACCTGACCGTCGATGCGCTGGTCGAGAAGGTTATAGAGGCGAAGAGGAGGCTCGGCTACGGGGGGGCCCGCCTGATAATAGACTCTATGAGCGCCTTCTGGCTCGACAAGCCGGCTATGGCGAGGAAGTACAGCTACACCGTGAAGAGGCTCCTGTACCGCTGGGACTTCACCACCCTGGCGGTGAGCCAGTACGCCATAACGACATCCGAGGCGTTCGGCTGGGGGATAGAGCACGTGGCCGACGGCATAGTGAGGTTCCGCCGCAGGATCCGGGGAGGCGTGCTCCGGAGGTACGTTCTGGTGGAGAAGATGAGGCAGACG
>JALSQL010000037.1 GCA_026985435.1 Acidilobaceae archaeon | reverse complement strand
TCCTCTTCAGCTCGGCGCCGAGCGGGCCGAGATCGTAGAAGCCGCTCACGCCACCGTATATCTCGTAGGACGGCCAGAAGTAGCCCCGCCTCTTGGCGAGGTCCACAATCTTATCGTAGAGATCGCCGGCCAACGCCCCGAGCACCCCCGCCTAGCTACGCGGCGGCGCCCCCGCGGGGCTCTATTATATTCGAGCCCCCCGCCCCAGCTGGGGGGTGCGGGCGGCGTGGGGGGCGCGCCCTTCATCGAGGAGGCGCCGGGGACCTTCGGGGGCTACCTGCCCGAGAGGGCTAGGAGCATCTACAGCCTCGTCGGGGTGCCCTTCGACTCCACGTCATCCTACAGGTCCGGCCAGAGGTGGGGCCCGAGGGCTATACGCGAGGCGTCGGCGTTCATAGAGTTCACGAGCCTCCACGCGGGCCTCGACGTGGAGGAGGTGCCCATATACGACGAGGGGGACGTGGGGGTCGTCCACGGGGACGCCAGGGAGACCCTCCGCAGGGTCTCAGCAGCCACCAGGGCGCTCGCCGGCGAGGGTAGGAGGCTCATAGTCCTCGGGGGCGAGCACACAGTCACCTACGGGGTGCTGGAGGGGCTCGCCTCGGCGCTGGGGAGGACCCCGTGCCTGGTGGTGCTCGACGCCCACTTCGACCTGCGCGGCGACTACCTCGGGAACCCCTACAGCCACGCGTGCGTCATGAGGAGGGTCCTGGAGAGGCTCCACCCGCCGAGGGTCTACTACGTGGGGGTCAGGGGTTTCGCGCGCGAGGAGCTTGAGCTAGCCTCCTCAAGGGAGGGGGTGGCCTACTCCACGAGCCTCGACGTGGAGAGGCTGGGGGAGGCGAACGTGGCGGCGAGGGTTAAGAGGTTCCTGGGCGAGTGCGGCAGCGTGTACCTTAGCGTTGACCTGGACTTCCTGGACCCCTCGCAGGCGCCTGGCGTGGGGAACCCCGAGCCTGGGGGGCTCACGTTCAGGGAGGCGCTGAACCTTATACACGCCATAGTTGACGAGAGGCTGGTCGGCTTCGACGTGGTCGAGCTGGCCCCGCCCCACGACCCCGCGGGCCTCACCGCTGTCGTGGCGGCGAAGCTGGTTGTGGAGGTGGTGGCGGCCCACGCGAGGGCGCTGAGGAGGGCCAGGCGCCGGGGCGGGGTTTAGATTGCGTAGACCCTGCGCAGGTAGAGGCTCGGGGGAGCCCTGACCTTCATGAATATCCTGTAGCCGCACCTGGGGCACATGTATGAGGGCATGGACTCGAGCTCCTCCTTGAGCACCCTGAAGCCGCAGCGCATGCACACGTAGTAGACCGGCCTCCGCTTTATGCCGTAGTAGAGAGTCTCCCCCTCCTCCTCGTACTCATACGCCATACCCGGGCAGCCCCCTGGGGCGGCGGCTGGGGCGGGCTAAGCTTTTAACCCTTAGCGGGGCCGCTAGAGGGTGCAGGGCGGGTGAAGTTCAAGGCCATGACCGACCCGTCACTCTGCGGAGGACTGCCCCCCGAGATCTGCGAGCAGCTCTCGGCTGAGGAGCAGATAATCAAGATACGCGTCGAGAAGAGGAGGTTCGGCAGGGAGGTAACGGTGATAGAGGGGATCAACGAGAGGGAGTTCGACCTGAGGAAGCTGGCCTCGACCCTGAAGAGCAGGCTCGCCACTGGAGGCACCGCCAAGGAGGGGAGGATCGAGCTCCAGGGCGACCACCGCCACAGGGTCAAGAAGATACTCGTCGAGCTAGGCTTCCCCGAGGAGAACATCACGATAATAGAGTAGCCCCGGCCCCCACGCCCCCTCCCGAAGCCCCCAGGGGCAGGCATTTTCTGGGCGGCCCCAGCCCGCGTAGGTGCTGTTAGCGCCCCCACGAATTATCCCCCGGCCAGCCGGGGGGCTGCTGGGTGGCGCGTGGTGGGCGGCCCACTCGAGGGCGTGAGGGTCCTAGACCTTAGCCACACGCTGGCCGGGCCCTTCGCGACCATGCTCCTAGCCGACCTGGGCGCGGACGTCGTCAAGGTGGAGCCGCCCGGGGGCGACGAGACCAGGACGTGGGCGCCCCACGTGGGTGGCGAGAGCGCCTACTTCATGTCGGCCAACAGGGGGAAGAGGAGCATAGCCGTTAACCTGAAGGACCCCCTCGGGAGGGAGGTGGTCTACAGGCTGGCGCGGCGGAGCGACGTGGTGATCGAGAACTACAGGCCGGGCGTCAGGGAGAAGCTCGGCGTCGACCCCGAGAGCCTGACGAGGGTCAACCCGCGCCTGGTCTACGTTAGCGTGAAGGGCTTCCGCCCCGGCAGCAGCTACGAGTCGAGGCCGGCCTACGACATTATAGTCCAGGCGATGAGCGGCCTGATGGCTACCACGGGCGAGGAGGGGAGGCCGCCCGTCAGGTGTAGCTTCGCCCTCTTCGACATAATAACCGGGGCCCTGGCCGCCCTCTACGCCGTGTCGGCCCTCTACGCTGGCAGGAGGCCCAGCTACATCGAGGTGCCCCTGTTCGACGCGGCCGTCTTCGCCATGAGCTACATACCTATGATGTACCTCCTCACGGGGAGGAAGCCGAGGCGCATGGGCTCGGCCCACCCGAGCATAGTGCCCTACCAGGCCTTCCAGGCCGGGGACGGGAGGTGGTTCATACTCGCCGCCGCCAACGACAGGCACTGGAGGCGCTTCGCCGAGGCCGTCGGGAGGCCGGAGCTCGCCGAGGACGAGAGGTTCGCCACGAACCCCGACAGGGTGAGGAACAGGCACCTACTCATACCGATTCTCGAGGAGCTCTTCAGGGGGAGGAGCAGGGACGAGTGGGTCAGGCTCCTCTCCCAGGCGGGGGTCCCAGTGGCGCCGGTGTACGAGCTGGACGAGCTCTTCAGCGACCCCTACACGGGGGAGATCGTGGAGGAGCTGCCCCACCCCAAGCTGGGCAGGGTGAAGCAGCTGGCCGAGCCGGCCAGGATAGACGGGTGGAAGCCAATGTCCACCAGGCACCCGCCACTCCTCGGGGAGCACACCGTGGAGATACTGGAGGAGCTGGGCTACAGCCGGGGGGAGATCGAGGAGCTGATTAGGCGGGGAGCCGTGGTGGCGGCGGAGAGGCGGTGAAGCGGGTGCCAGACTGGGGCCTGTGGAGGAGGGCGCTGGCGATAGCGCTACCCCTGATGCTGGCGGAGGCTGTGGACAGCATACTCTGGCTCGTAGACACCTACTTCGTGAGCGGCCTCGGCGACGAGGCCATAGAGGCGGTGGGGGTGGGCGGCTACCTCTCCTGGCTCCTCTTCTCGGTGGGCTCAATGGTCTACACGGGCGCCCTGGTGGTGACGGCCCAGGCGATGGGGGCCGGGAGGCGGGGCGACGCCGCCAGAGCCCTTGGGGAGGCCCTAGCGCTCAACGCCGCCCTCGCACTCCCAGTGGCGGGGCTCGCCTGGGCGGCCTCCCCGGGGCTCGTGGACCTCCTGGCGGGCCCCCGGGTCTCCCCCGAGGCGAGGATGCTGGCCGTGGGCTACTTCAGGTTCAGGCTGGCGGGGCTCCCCTTCCTCTACGCCGGCCTAGCCCTCGACGCCGGCTACCGGGGGGCCGGCGTTACGAGGCCCGTGATGGCCGCCACAGCGGCCACCGCCGTGGTGAACGCTGGCCTGGACCCTGTGCTCATCTACGGGATGCTCGGGGCGCCGAGGCTGGGGGTCCGGGGGGCCGCCCTCGCCAGCGCCGCCGCCTCCGTCGTGTACCTGGCCAGCCTCTACGCCGCCGCCCCGGGCGCGCTGGGCTTCGAGCCCCGCCCCAGGCCGCCGTCGAGGCTCTCACGTAGGATGGTCGAGGTTGGGCTCCCCACGCTGGTTGAGAGGCTCGTGTTCGTCGGCGGCAACCTAGCCTACCTGGGCGCCGTCGCCAGGTGCGGCGACGCCGCGCTGGCCGCCCACACGATCGGGGTCAGGGTGGAGTCCCTAGCCTTCCTCCCCCTCTACTCGATTGGGGAGTCGGCCGCCACCCTCTCCGGGCAGAGCGTGGGGGGCGGCGACACCGCCGGGGGGAGGAGGGCGGGGCTGGAGGTGGCCAAGCTGAACGCCCTAGCGGGCGCCGCCACCGCCGCGGTGCTAGCCGGCCTCTCGGGTGTGCTGCCCGGGGCGTTCACCGGCGACCCGCGCGTGGCTGGCCTCGCCGCGCTGTACCTCAGGATAGCGGCGGCCAGCGAGCCGGCTTTCGCGGTCTCCATAGCGCTCTCCATGGCGATACGGGGGGCCGGCAACACGGTCGTCCCCACCCTGGTGAACCTGGCCAGCCTCTACCTCCTACGGGTGCTGCCCGCCGCGTGGCTCCCCCGCCACATGCCCCCGGGGCTATGCGCCGCCGGCGCCTGGGCGGCGATGCTGGTGGACCAGGCCGGCAGGGCCGCCATCACCCTGGCGATATACAGGAGGCTCTACCGGAGGCTCGCCCGGCGGGTGGTCTAGCCCGGTAACACCGGGGCACACCCCCCTCCAGGCGCCCCGCCCCCACCCGGGCGGTGGGGGTGCCCAGGTTGTGGACAGGATCCGGGTGAAGCTCCTCTCCCACACCCCCCAGGGGGCCAGGGTAGTAGCGGCCGCCGCGAAGGTTAGCCTCTCCAGGAAGCCCCTCGGGGAGATAGCCTCGATGCCCCGAGAGGAGGTGGCCAGGTGGGTCTGGGAGCTGATCCGCAGGGGGCACGGCTCGCCCCTCGAGCACAGCTCCTACACCCTAGCGGCGGAGGGGTGCAGCAGGGTGTGCACCCACCAGCTCGTGCGCCACAGGCTCGCCAGCTACACACAGCAGAGCCAGAGGTACACCGACGGCTACCTGAGGGACGCCGCCCTCCACGCCGCCGCCAGGCTCGGCCTCGACTGCCCGGGGAGCCCCAGGCGGTCTAGGCTGGCCCTCGAGTGCTACTCCAAGGCGCTCCACGCCGCCGCCCAGGCTGCGGAGGCGGGGGAGGAGTGGGCCGTCGAGGCTGCGAGGCTGGCCTTCGTCTTCCCCAGGAGCCCGGCGCTCGACCCCCAGGGCTACGCGGCCAGCCTCCTAAGGGCGGCGGCCACCTACTACCGCCTCCAGGCGGGGGGCGCCCACAGGGAGTGGGCCCGCTACATCCTCCCACAGTCGGCCAGGACGAGGATAGTGTTCACCATGAACGCCAGGGAGCTGCTCGAGAGCTTCCTACCACTGCGAACCTGCACGAGGGCCCAGGAGGAGATACGCCTCGTAGCATGGCTAACACTACGGGAGCTAAACAAGGCCGACCCAGAGATATTCCAGTACGCCGGCCCACGCTGCGTGCTACAGGAGAACAGGGCCAGAGGAAACCCCAGGCCGCTCACCGAATACCTACAAGGGAAAGCAGCCTTCACGATAAACTACTGCCCAGAACTAGTCCCACGCCAAGGGATACCAGCATGCCTAAAACACGCGGCACAAACAGCCGCACCACACCGAGAAACTCCCACACTCACCCGGGACTCTTAAAAACCACACACCCTAATTTGGCTAACAAGCCCCACCCAACCCCTACAACATAGACCCAGTTTGGCTGTCGAGCCGGCTCCCGGCCCCCTCCGGGAGTATATACCCGCCACGGCGGAAACCCATAATAACCCTGAACCGAGCCCAAGTCTTCGAGCGCGGCTCCCACCACCCCCAAGGGCGGGGGCCCAAGGAGGCCATCAAGGAGCCGCTGAAGAACTCAGAGCATCTAAGAGATAGAAGTGTAAAGGAAACCATGAACCAAGGCTAGACAGCATCTACGCGATAGAATTGAAAGAGCTACTGGCGGCGTCGCGCTGTACCAGCACGTGGTAGTTCCATGCATCTACGCGATAGAATTGAAAGTTTGAATTGGTCGTGTGCATTGTTTAGTATTATTTTTTAGGCATCTACGCGATAGAATTGAAAGCATAATATAGTTTCTCGAGTGTTGCACTCGCGGGAAAAACAACTTGCATCTACGCGATAGAATTGAAAGTCTCGACGTTCACGCGGCTCTCGTTCATTATGACCTGCATCTACGCGATAGAATTGAAAGGTTAGTACCATCGGGTGGGTTGGATGGAGAATGGCGAGGTCAGGGAGGGCATCTACGCGATAGAATTGAAAGGGCGGCCACGCAGTCCCTGCTGTACAACACCAGCCTCTCGGGCATCTACGCGATAGAATTGAAAGGCGCACGGTACGGGTACCGGTTCCGCAACCACTCGTTCACTACCGCATCTACGCGATAGAATTGAAAGTGGCAGCTGGTTCAAATCTGATACCTATGAAGTTTGACATAGCATCTACGCGATAGAATTGAAAGCATCAGTCGTGCGAGCGGCGTCCGCGCATCCTCTGGCGGCATGCATCTACGCGATAGAATTGAAAGCCTCATCTTGTCGGCGTCCAAGAGTAAGGAGTAGGGATCCACGCATCTACGCGATAGAATTGAAAGCAGCCTCTCCCATGTCGGGTTTGGCATCGGATCTCCCCGAGCCTGCATCTACGCGATAGAATTGAAAGTCGAGAACCGCAGGGCATAGACCACCGACGCTTCGCTATTTAAGCATCTACGCGATAGAATTGAAAGAACTACTCGATAAACGTGTTCAAGGCGTTCGCGGCCGCCGCCCAACATGGGCGATGGTGCATCTATTCAATGGAATTGAAAGGGTGTGTATGGATTTAATATGGGGCATTGTATACCTTGCCGCGCGCCGAGCCGCCCGGGAGGTGCGGGGGGTACCGGGTTGGCGGGTGAGTGCCTCCCCCGCATCTTCTAGCCTTTCCGCCTCTGGCTAGGTGCCTGTCTTTAGGTTGGCTAGGATGGGCTGGGGGGTTCCTGCACTATGGGGGTGGGGCCCGGGCCGGGATTTGAACCCGGGACCTCCGGGTCCACAGCCCGGCGCTCTGCCAGGCTGAGCTACCCGGGCCACTCTAGGGCTCGTGGTGTTGGTCATCCCCGCCTGTTGGGGGTCCCTCCGGGCCCCTGGTGCCGGTGGCGGTGGTGGTGCCTGGGCTTTTAATGTGTTGGCTGCGGGCTAGGGTTTGGGGTGCTTGTGTCCTCCTGTCTGCCCCGCGGAGCGTTTGGGTGGGCGTGGCGCCTGGGCCCTTGGCCTGGGTTGGGGGTGCTGGCGTCGCTTCTGGTTTAGCCGCCGTGGCCGCCCTCTGGCCCGCCGGGCGGGGCGAGGGCTGAGAGTGCCCTCCTGACCGCGGCGGCTAGCGTGTCGGGGCTGTCCCTGTAGACCACGTGGCCGGCGCCCTCGACAACCGTGAGGTCGGCGCCTAGCAGCCTAGCCGCCTCCCTCGCCTCGTCCTCGCCCACGACCCTGTCCCTGTCACCCCAGATGACGCAGGCGCAGCGGAGCCTCCCCCTCAGGCCCCGCAGCAGGCTCCAGGCGCGCTCGTCGCCCCCCAGGGCGGGGGCTGCCAGCACGAGCGCCCCGGCCGCCCCGGCCGCGGCTAGGTACACCGCGTACCTGCCCCCGAGGCTCGCCCCCACCACCGCCGCCGGGGGGCGGGCCCTGGCAAGCCTCTCGAGGGCGTCGAGGGCTATCGCGGTGTTGACCTCGACGCTCCTCGTGCGCCGGGTGCACCCGGTCCTCCTACCGTAGGGCATGTCGGGCGCCGCCAGCGGGTGGCCCAGGCCCTCGACGAGGCGGGTGAAGCCGAGGCTGCTCCAGATCCTCCTGTCGAAGCTGTAGCCGTGGAGGAATAGCACCCCCGCGCCGCGGCCCCTCGAGTAGAGCGCTGGGCACTCGACGCCCTCAGCCACAGCTAGGCCCTCGGACGCCACGGGCCCTCACCCCGGCGGGCCGGCCAGCCTCTCGAGGCCCCTGCGGAGGCTGGCGAGGGCTGTGGGGGTCACCAGCTTCGAGTCCTCGTCCCTCTCGTAGCCCAGCCCCAGGCCGACCTCCTCGAGCTCGCGCTGGGGCACGCTCCTGGGCGCGAGGTTCTCGACGGCCAGGCCGAGCCTCTCAGCCGCCGAGCGGAGGGCGGCCCAGGAGTCGCTCTCCCAGCGGAGGTAGGCTGCCAGCCCCTCGTACCAGCGGCCGTGAGCCCTCAGGTAGTCCTCGATCCTGGCCGCCAGTACTCGCCTGTAGCACTCCCTAACCTCGGGCGTCTCGTGGGCCGGGTTCCAGTCGTACGCCACGTAGGGCCAGTGCTCCTCGAGCTCCCGGGGCACGACCCCCGCGTTCGTTAGGATTATCTCGTGCACAAGGCCCTCCCGGAGCCAGGGGGCTATGGCTGCCCGGATCAGGTAGTGTATCCAGCTCTGCCCGTAGGGCTTGCCGTAGCTGCAGGGCAGGAAGAGGCCCAGCCTGTACCTCCTCCCCGGCCTGTACCTCGAGACCACCAGCTCGTGGGCCTCGCTGAACGGCCACTCGCTCAGGTACCTGCGGCCCACCCCCCGGAGGTACAGCCTGGCCGGGGGGGTCACCCAGTCGAGCTCGCCGCCGCTCCAGACTACCCAGGGGCAGCCCCCTCCCTCCCGGCTATCACCCACTGGTCCCCACCCCAGTCCACGAGGTCCGCCTGGGACTCGAGTAGGCGGGCGAGGCGCTCCGAGACCGGGACGGCCCTCGGGTGGCGGGGGTGGTACTGGCGGTAGCGCACCGCTATCACCCCGTCGAAGAGCCTCTTGAACACGCGGAGGCTCTCGGCTACGCTCTCCTCGCTTATCCCCTCCATCCCGAATAGCAGGTAGGTCCACACCTCCACGGGGAGCCCCCTCTCCCTGGCCTCGTCCCTAACCCTGAGGACCCTGTGCATCTCGCTGTCGGGCATGCCCTTGCGGAGCAGGCCCTCCCTTATCTCCTCGAAGGCGGTCTCGAAGCCTATCCTGACCACGAGCCTCTCCGGCCTGTAGTACTCCACCAGCGCCTCCAGCGCCTCCAGGGTGACGTACTCGCTCCTCTCCTCCACCTCGAACACCCTCCCCCGGGCTAGGGGCCTCAGGCGCTCCACGGTGTCGTAGGGCAGCTCGTGGAAGCTGCCGCCGTTGAAGACCGCCACCCTGCCGACGGGCTCCCTCTCCAGCTCGGCCAGGGCCTCGCCTATTATGCGGCGGTTGTCCGCTATCACCCTAGCCGGGCTCGCCGACTGCTCGAGGGCGAAGGGGCAGAAGGTGCACTTGCCGTAGGCGCACGGCAGCCCCCTGAGTATGACCACTAGCCTGTGCCCCAGCCTGTCCCTGTAGCGGTACACCCCGACAGCCAACGCCCACAGGCACCCCGGCTGGCCTCCAGCGTGAGGCGCCCCCCGGGCGGGGCGGATTTGCTGGCGTTAGTATACCCTGCCCCTGTCGAGTTCTGAGAGTATGGAGTCTAGCGGTATGGAGGCGAACGCGGCCATATAGTCGGCGGCCCCGTAGGATGCGAGCACCTCGCCGCCAACCAGGGCGGCCCCGCAGGGGAAGACCGTGTATGGCCTGTCGCCGTACACCTCGTAGGGCTCCCTGGGCTCCATTATGTAGCGGGGGGTGACCGCCCTCACGATGGGGCCCTCGCTGGGGTGGAGCTCGACCTCGGCGGCGAAGACCCTGTACGCCTGCATGGCCCTCCCCACACCGTGCATTATGAGCAGGAACCTCCCCCCGCCCAGGTGGATGGGCGGGGCGCCCCAGGCTATCTTCTCCTCGAAGCCCGCGGCCTCGAGGGTTACCCACGCCCTCCTAGCGGCCACCTCGACCGGGGTGCTGGGGGTGGAGGAGAGGGCGCCCCACGCCTCCTCGGGGAGCTCCGACACCAGGAGGAGGTAGCGGCCGTCGGCCAGCTGGGGCCTGTGGAAGAGGTAGAGCCTCTCGCCAACCGTGAGTAGGAAGGCGTTCTTATCGTTCGAGACCCGCCCGGCCAGACCCGGTGGGGGCCTGTGGACCACGGCCTTGACCCAGCGGGGCCCCCTCCTCACCGCCGTTACTGGCAGCGTCCTGTCGCCGTCGCCGGGCTCGAAGTAGTACAGGGTCCTGCCAGTGTACGTCATAGCCTGGACCCCGCCGAGCTGGTACACCCTCGGGTCCTCGGCGCCCCAGAGGTCGAAGGGGGTCGAGGGCGTCACCGCGAGGCTCGCCGAGTAGGAGTTCATAGTGACGTACCCGGATAGCACGTCGTCGAGGGGTATCCTAGCCTCCACTATGGCGGAGACGTACTTGTAGTAGCCGACTATGATGCGGGGGTAGAGTAGGACCTCCCCGCCCTCCAGCATCATGCCGGGGTTGAAGACCGCCACTGGGTTCCTGGCCGGGAAGCCGTTCAGGAAGAGCCTGTCAGCAGTTATAGTGCCGAGCCTCCTGGCCTCATCCCTAACCTCGTAGACCCGGAGGCCGCTGGCCTCCCTAGCGCCCACAGCGCGGCCGATGCCCGGGATGCCCCCCAAGCCTGCTGGCACCCCTCGACCCCCCAGCGGGGTGGGGGTCTATGAGGCTCTCTTCAGGATGCGCCTGTAGAGGCGGAGGTGGCGGCCAGCCACCCTGGGCCAGCCGGTCCTCACCGCGTACGAGTATAGCGGGCTCGCGTACGTCACTAGTAGGTCGTAG
>JALSQL010000036.1 GCA_026985435.1 Acidilobaceae archaeon | reverse complement strand
CACCCCACGGCTCCCAGCGGCAAACCCGGGATATACTACGAGAAAGGGGGGAGGGTGTGGGGCTACTTGCCGCGCACGTAGAGCTTGTAGACCTTGTGGGGGAGTGTGCGGACCTCCTCCTCTGGTATCCACTCCACCTCCGCCGGCACGCCCAGCTTCTCCTCGAGGGCCCTCGCTATCCTCTGGCGCAGCTCCTCGGGGTCCTTGGTTAGGTTGGGGTCGTAGACCGCCCTTATCCGCAGCTTGTCCTCCTCCTTGAAGAGGTCCTTGCTGCTCCTTATGAACTGCCAGGGCTTCAGTATGGTCTCCGGGAAGCTGTAGAGCACCTCCTCCACGTCCCTCTGGGTTATGTGCTTGCCCCGCACTATGGCGCCGAATATGGTGCGGCCGAGGTACTTGAGCGTGGCGTGGGTCCTCCCGCTGACGTCCTTGGAGGAGTCCTTTATCACCATGTCCTCGTAGTCCCAGCGCAGGTAGACGAGCGCCTCGTAGTCTAGGGGCGTTATGACGTACTCCCCCTTCTCACCGTCGGCCACGACCTCGTGCGTCTTCGGGTCCACCACCTCCACGAAGAAGAAGTCCTCCCAAATCATAAGGCCCTTCGTGTTCCCAGTCTCCACCTGATCCCTGTTCTCGGCGGTCGCCACCACACAGTCGCCGCCGCCGCTGGCGTCGAGGTGCAGGGTCCCCCAGAAGTCCCTGCTGTACTTCCTCACGGGGTCGGTGAGCATGTCGCCCGCCGTCCTTATGAACTTCCACTCGTGGCTGTGGTAGGCCTCCTTGGGGTCTATCCCGCGGGCCCTAGCGTAGTCCATCCACCTGAACATGGGGAGCGTGCCGTGGTCCACCCCCTGGAACCTGACGGCGCTCGCTATCATGTGCAGCCTCTCGATGTCGGTCGGGGTGGGCATGCTGCTGAACTCCCACACCTCCGCCCCCGTCGCGGCGAAGCCCCGGTCGTTCCCGTCCTTCAGCCAGGCGTGCCAGTAGTAGCCCCAGACGAGTATCCTATCCCCGGGCCTGGCGCCGGCCGCCCAGGCGTGGCGGGCGTACTCCCTGGTTATCCACCCCTCTATGTCCCTCTTCGTCTTCGCTATGAACGTTGGGAGGCCCGTCGTGCCCGTGCTATGCTGGACCGTGTAGACCTCCTCCTCGGGCACGGCGAGGTAGCCGCCGAAGGGGTCGCCCGTCCTGGCCCTGTTCTCCCTTACCTTGTCCTTGTACATCACGGGGACCTTCTCCTGGAGGTCCTCGACGGTTCGGATGTCGCTCGGCGTTATGCCGAGCTCGTCGAAGAGCTCCTTCACGGCCGGGGCGAACGTATACCCCCTCGCCACCTGGCGGCGGAGCTTCTTGTTCTGCAGCTCGCGGAGCTCGTCGCGGGGCATGGTCTCGAAGTAGGGCTCGAAGTACCTCGACTCACTCAAGGATCCCACCCTAAGTCCGCCCTTATCAGGTGGGACTCCTAGTTAAGTCCCTGAGGGGCCCCAGCGCATTGGAGCGTCTGGACACCCCATCCAACCCCACCCGGCCAGCCGGCTGGCCCACCATAAAATCACCCAGCCCGGCCAGCCCCCTCCGGGGGTCGCCCGGGGCCTTGGGGGCGGCGGGCAGGCTGGCGGTTGAGGCCGAGAAGGCGGGCTTCAGGGTAGCGGTGCCCGTGGGGGGCTCGGATTATGTGGACGGCGAGAGGGCCCGCGCCCTCATACTAAGGGTGCTCTGGCTCTACGGCTACCTAGCCGGCTCCAGCCTGGGGAGCCGGGGGGCCCTCAAGCTGGCCCACGGCCGCTACGGCGACGTGGTCCCCACGGGGAAGCTCTACCTGGTCCTAGACGAGGTGTCGAGGGAGAACCCGATAGTGGAGATGGTGTGGGAGACCGCCCGCGGCCTCTGGAGGTCCTACGGCGACGGGGTCAAGACCGCCGTCCTGCTCGCCTTCAAGCTCTACGAGGAGGCGGCCAGGCTTCAGAGGGACTACAAGCTGCCCCCATCCGTGGTGGAGGAGGGCTACTGGGCCGCTTACAGGATACACAGGGAGACCCTCCGGGAGCTAGCCCTGAGGACCCCGAGGCCCACCTGCATGCAGGCCGCCATGAGCCTCCTGACGGGCTCCCAGGCGCGGGAGCTGCTCGCGGGGCTCCTCTGCAGGGCCCTGGACCGCTACCGGGCCGCCCCCTGCAGGCTGCCCTTCAGCGAGGCCGTGGCCTTCGAGCGCATAGAGGGCGGCGCCCTCCAGGACACCAGCCTCTACCCCGGCGTGGCCGTTAGGAAGGGCCTGGCGAGGCCGGGCATGGCGGCCTACAGGCGGGGGCCCCTGCGCGTCGCGGTGGTAGACCAGAAGCTCTACGTCGACCTGAAGTACGAGGGGGTGAGGTTCCACTCCAGCGACCCCCTCGCGGCGCTCGACATAGCCGAGGCCGCCTCGAGGCAGGCACTCTGGGCGGTCGAGGCCGCGAGGAGGCTCGGGGTGGACCTGCTGGTTAACGTGAAGGGGGTGGACCCCCTCGTCGAGGAGAGGCTGGAGAGGCTGGGCGTAACCGTCCTCCGCCGGGTGCCCCCCGAGAGGGCCCGCCTCATAGCGGCGGCCACCGGGGCGAGGCTCGTCTCGAGGCTCCAGGACCTCGGCCCGGGCGACCTAGGCGTGGCGGGGGGCCTCGAGGCGAGGGCCTACAGGGGCTCCCGGTACACTCTCATAGAGGCCCCGCGCTCGTGCGCCTCAACCATACTGGTCCGGGGGCCCTGGTACGCCGTAGACACGGCCTACGAGGAGGCCAGGATGGCAGCCCGCGGCCTGGAGGCCTACCTGGCCGACCCCCGGGGGCTCCCCGGCGGGGGCGCCCCGGAGGTTGAGGCGGCGCTCAGGGTCCGGGAGGCCGCCAGGCGCGTGGGCGGGAAGGCGCAGCTGGCCATGGAGGCCTACGCTAGGGCGGTCGAGGTCATACCTAGAACCCTCGCCAGGCACGTGGGCCTCGACCCCGAGGAGGCCCTCGCCAGGCTTGAGGCCCTCCACGCCACGGGCAGCTGGGCGGCTGGCGTTGACGAGGGCTCGATGAGCCTGGCCGGGGACACGGCGGCGCTGGGTCTGTTGGACCTCTACCCCGTGAGGCTCGCGGCGCTGGACGCCGGCTTCTCCCTGGCAGCGTCCCTCCTGAGGGTTACCGGGATAGCGGTCCACAGGAGGGGCGCGAGCCTGAGGGTTTCGAGGTGGAGCCGGTAGGGCCCTCCTAATAAACCGCCCTCCCGGGCGTGCCTGGAGAGGAGGCCGCGTTGGACCCGGTGGAGGCCCTGGGCCTGGCTGGCATGCTGCTGGTTTTCGCGAGCTTCACCGTGAGGAGGTGGGCGTGGCTCTACGCCTTCAACATGAGCGGGGCCGTGCTCCTAACCCTGTACGCCTACCTCCGCGGCGACCCGGTCTTCACGGCGGTCGAGGCGGGGATAGTTGCGTTCCTAGCCTACAGGCTAGCCTCCGAGCTGGCTAGAAAAAGGGGAGGCGGAGGGGGGCCTACTCGCCGAGCCTCTTCTCCTTGAGCATCCCTATGAATTCATCTACGGGTATTATGCGGAATGTTGCCGTGCGTATCGTGCCCCTCATGTTGAGGTTCGTGAGCGCGGCGACTAGCGTCTTCTCGTCCGGCGCCTCGACTATGTTGAGGAAGTCCCACTCCCCGAGCATTATGTACTGCTCCCGGACCTTCACGCCCATATCCTCGAGCTCCTGGTTGACCTCCCCCACCCTGTCGGGCTTGCGGAAGAGGGTCTCGGCACCCTTGTCGGTCAGCTTGGAGAAGACCACGAAGAGGGGCATGCCGGGGCGCCCTCCGATAGATAGTAACATACCGTTGGGGGATAATAAGTCTACAAGCTAACGGGTGCACGTGCGCCGCCCCGCCTATATGGGCCCCAACCCCCCCCCGG
>JALSQL010000035.1 GCA_026985435.1 Acidilobaceae archaeon | reverse complement strand
GAACCTTTTCTTGACCTCCACTCCCAGCTCCTCTATATTACGCCAGATTAGGGCTCTTACCACTTCAGCGTCTCGCCCTCTAATAGAAGGTTTGGATGGCAGCTGGCCCGGGCCGCCCTGCTCGGATCTCTGTGCCGCGGTCCGGCCCCTGGGCTTCTTCCGGAGCCCCGGACCTAAATTCGGCTCGTGCACAGCGTCTTGTCTGAGCCTACGATCTCGGCGACTCTTTTGCATATAGCCGGGAGGGCCTTCTCCGTGGCGCCCTCTATCTTCACGTCAGCCTCCCCGTCGAGCATTGTTGCGCCCATGTTTACTATCACGAGCTTGCCACCCCTTCTCTTAACGATGACAGGGATCCTGTTGGCCGGGCTAACAGCTAGGCTCGACCCTGCTACTAGTATGGCGTCGCTCTGAAAGGCGAGCCTAAGCGCCTCGTTTAGTGCTGCCATCGGCAGCGGCTCCCCAAAGAATACCACGTCGGGCTTTAGCAGCCCGCCGCACCTGCTACAGCGCGGAGTCCCCCCGGCCAGCTGCTCCAGCGCCCACTCGATCCCGTATACGGCGCCGCATGATGTACACCTGGCCCGGAAGGCGTTTCCGTGCAACTCCACAACCCTCCTCGAGCCAGCCTTTTGGTGGAGCCCGTCGATATTCTGGGTAATCACCGCCTTCACAACCCCCATCGCCTCTAGGCCGGACAGGGCGTAGTGCGAGGGGTTCGGCCTGGCACCCCGTATCGCCCTATAGAGGCTAGCGTAGTGCCTCCAGACGGTTAGCGGGTCCGCGTGGAAGTAGTCTATGCTAAACAGCTCTGGGTCCACGAGCCTCCAGAGCCCCCTAGGGCCCCGGAAGTCGGGTATGCCGCTAGCGGTGCTCACGCCAGCGCCTGTTAGCGCTATGGCGTGAGAGGCTCCCGCCAGTATCTCGGCCGCCTTCCTAATGGCATCCCCGTCCACCCTGTAGCCCCTGGTGTACTGCGCCATGCCTGTTAATTACAGCTAGCCGCGCCCATTAGGCGTGGGGTGGAGGCTTTGGCCAGGCGTAGGGGCCGCCCACTGGTTGTCTGGCTAGACGACGATGCATATGCCCTCCTCCGCGCCAGGTGCGAGTCCGAGGAGATACACGACCTACCCGAGTGCGCCGCACTGCTACTGAGGTGGGCCCTCGAGGCCCGTGGCCAGCAAGCCCAGCCCGCCCCAGAGTCGCTGGTTAGGAGGCTCGAGAGGGTTATCCAGGATATCCTTAACCCGTATACCGCCAAGCTGGACGAGATATACCGTAGGCTAGGCGAGATATACGAGCTTATCGAAAGCGGTAGCGGCGAGAGGGGGCCACCTCCGCCTAGCCCGCCGCCCGTTAGCCGGGGCGAGACCGCCTCTCCCAGGCAGTCCAGGAGAGGCGCGTCGGCGATTGACAGGTTGAAGGAGGAGGGGGTGTTCTTCGAGGAAGACGCGAAGTGGCTGCGCGCGCCGGAGAGGTTCTTCCAGAAACTCGAGAGGGAGGGAGCCATAGTCCTCAGTATCCACGGGGAGCACATTGCGGTTGACCCGGATTTCTGGGAGGGCTTCCTAGCCGAACTCGAGAACCTGGAGGTCAGCAGCCTGGAGGACGCCGCGGATATACTCAGCGAAAGACTGGGCGACAAGGCTGGCAGGCTACTGGAGGCCCTCGCGCGCGCCGGGCTGGCATACTTCGATGAGACCTCGGGCAGGTGGAGAATCAGCGAGAGACTCATTAAACCCTAGGCCAACCAAGCACGCCTGGGGGATGCAGAGGGGACCACCAGGCTGACCCTAACATGCCCGGGGGGTGACTGGGCCGCTAGACCCCGAGCCCGCTAACCTTCTCGATACCTCCCCTGGCTTCGCATCATCTCCACGCCTAGCAGCCCACTATACGGCGAACCAATGCACACCGTCATGCTGGCGTAGCCCCCGCCAGCCAGAAGGCAGCGAAGCACCCGCGAGGGCCAGGAAGCGCTAGACGGGAGCGTCTTAACCCTCACCTCGCCTAGCGCCCACGGGGGTCCGGCGGGCTTGGCGGCGCCTATAGTCGTTCGGAACACCCTAGGCAGGAGGCTAGAGCTCTTCCAGCCATTCGAGTCCCCGCTAGTCCGAATGTACGTCTGCGGCCCCACGGTCTATGACAGCACCCACATAGGCCACGCCCGCTCCTTCGTTGCATTCGACGCCATCAAGAGATACCTAAGGCTTAGAGGGTTCGACGTAACACATGTTCAGAATATCACCGACATCGACGACAAGATCATTGACAGGGCATCAAGGGAGGGCCGCGACTGGAGAGAGGTGGCTGACACGTATGCCAGGGAGTACCTGAGCGTCCTGGAGGGTCTGGGCATACGGATCGACTTCCACCCGAGGGTGACCGAGCACATAAAGGACATAATCTCCTTCATAGAAACGCTGATTGATAAGGGGTACGCATACGTTGCAGAGAGTGGCAGCGTGTACTTCGACGTCGACAAATACGAGTTCTACGGTGAGCTCAGCGGGCGCATAAGCAGGGACCAGTGGCGCCAGGAGGAGGAATTTGCAAGCGAGAAGAAGAACCCATACGACTTCGCCCTCTGGAAAGCGGCCAAGCCAGGGGAGCCCTGGTGGGAGAGCCCCTGGGGGCGTGGGAGGCCCGGGTGGCACATAGAGTGCAGCGTTATGAGTACACGCTTCCTGGGCGGGTCTATCGACATACACGGGGGCGGCAGCGACCTAATCTTCCCCCATCACGAGAACGAGAAGGCCCAGAGCGAGGCCGCTCTGGGCCGCCGCCCCTGGGTTAAGTATTGGCTGCACACGGGCTACTTGACAATAGAGGGCGAGAAGATGAGCAAGAGCCTAGGCAACATTATCCCAGTCAAGGAGGCCGCTGACAAGTGGGGCTACAAGACGCTCCGCCTATGGCTTGTCAGCTCCCACTACCGTAGCCCGCTGAACTACAGCGAGGATAGCCTCGAGAACGCGAGGAGATTCTACGAGCGGCTCTCGCGCACAGCACAGGCGCTTCAGAGACACCTACGCCAGCTAGGCCCGGCCCACAGCATAGACGAGAGGGGTCTAACCCTTGCCCGCAGGATACTCGCCGATATAGAGGGGTTCCACCGCGAGATGAGCAACGACTTTAACACCGCCGGCGCCATGAGGTACGTGGCCGACACTATCACCGCCATAAACGATGGAGTCCTCTCCTCCGACAACTCCGCGCTGGCACTCATAGCGTTCAGGGCGCTTGAGACCTACAATAGGGTGCTGGGTGTGATCGACGAGGAGCTATCGGAGACACGCTGGGAGGAAGCCGTCCCCGTCGACGCCCTTGTCGACTTGATATTGGATGTTAGAAGCCAGCTACGGAAGCTGAAGATGTACGAGATCAGCGACGCCATACGTGACAGGCTCTCAAGGCTAGGCATACAGGTTATCGACTACAAGAATCGAAGCGAGTGGTTCCTCCGGAGGAGCTGAGGCGCCGCAGACGCGCCGGGCCAGGGGGCCGAACCCTGCGAACCCTGAGAGCCCTAAAACACGCCTGCACGGCGTACCGCTAGGCATTCCGGCTCAGGAGTCCAGCCATCAGCGTCGCCAGCGCCGCGGAGAGCATTATCGCCCCTCCCAGAAGCGGGCTTATTAGGCCGAGCTTCACACCCATGTACGCTATCAGCGTGGAGACCGTTAGGCGAGCGCCTAGGGAAACCACCAGTCCCGGTTCGGCTATGCCTAGGAGCCTCCTGAGCATTAGTCCGGAGGCTACTATCTTGGCTGGGAAGCTTAGGGCTAGGAGCCCGAGCGCGGGCAGCACCACAAGTCGGGGCTCAGCGCTGGAGGCCTCGAGCCCTGCTACCACAAAGAAGGCGGGGGCGAGGAACCCCATAACGACCCCCTCAACCTTACCCCTGACCTCGGGCCGGTCTACGAAGTCCTGGAGAGCGAGGCCTAGTATGAAGCTGGCCAGGACCCCGTGGACACCGACGACCTCCGAGATGAGCGT
>JALSQL010000034.1 GCA_026985435.1 Acidilobaceae archaeon | reverse complement strand
GGCCTCCTCCTCGAGCCTCCTGAGGCCCTCCACGAGGCTCTCCGGCACGCATCCCCCGAGCCTGGCCCTCTCCTGCACGCTCCTCCAGGCGGCGTCGAGGAACTCGGACCAGCTCCTGCAGAGGGCCCTCGCCGCCTCCAGCCTGGAGGCCAGGAACTCCCAGCCCTTCTCCGTGAGCCTGTAGACCTTCCTCAGCCTCCCCGACTCTATTGAGACCTCCTCCTCTATGAGCCCCTCGCTGCTCAGCTCCCTGAGCAGGGGGTAGAGGCTGCCGGGGCTGGCCTTCATCGAGCCCAGGGTGAGCTCCTCCACCAGCTTGCTCAGCTCGTAGCCGTGGCTCGGCTTTATGGCCAGCAGCGCTAGTATGATGAACCTCAGGCGTAGCCTGAGCACGTCGGGGCCCTCCGGCGCGCTGCCTGTCAACCCTATCTACCCCTCCGAGTGGTCGGCCTTGGGGCCCCAGGGCCACCAGGCCGCCCTGCCCAGCAGGGCCACTAGGGGGGGTGTTAGGGCTATGCTCGCCAGCACGCCGGCTAGGAGAACGCCGCTCGCCAGCGAGAAGCCCATCATCCTCATGTGGGGGCTGGAGCCCAGCATGAGGCCGCCGTAGGCGCTGGCCATTATCACGGAGAGGCCGAGCACGAGGACCGACGCCCTGGCCACGGCCTCCCTGCTGCAGCGGCGGCTGCACTCCTCGGCCATCCTGCTTATCGAGAAGCTGTTGTAGTCCATGCCGACGCCCAGTATTGCCGTGAACACCGTTATCGGCAGGAACCAGGGTACGGGGTAGCCCTCGACGTGCTGGAAGTACGCTATCGTTAGGGCTATCGCGTACTCCGCCGCTATCGACACCACGCCGACGGCGGCGATGGCCGTGGCGACGCCGCCGTAGGCTGCGAGCATCGAGAGGAACATCAGGGTCACCGCGGCTGGGAGCACCCTATGGTAGAACCTGTCGTTCAGCAGGTTCTCCAGGTCGAGGCTCACGGCCGCCATGCCGCCCACCAGGCTGCCCGGGTCGACCCTGTGAGCCTCCCCCCTGACCTGCCGGGCGCACTCTACGCCCTCCGCGCTCAGGGGGTTCACGGAGGGCACCACGAGCACGTATGGCCTGGTGGTGTTCACCTTCTCCACCCTAGCCACGCAGTCCAGGCTCGAGAGGGCGTCGGCCAGCTGGTCTGCCTTGCCGGGGCTGGATGGCACCACGTATATGGGGTAGACTACCCCCGGGTCGAACTTCTCGTTGATGAGCTTTATCCCCTCGAGGCTCTCCGTCCCCTCGGGCATCATGATCGTCAGGTCGTGGCTCCCCCTGAAGCCGCTGTGAACCCACACCGCGGGCACCAGGAGCGCCAGCACCGCGGCCACCAGTAGCGGCGCCGCCCTCACGGCCGCCCTGCCCAGGCGGCGCTCCGCCCTGCCCACGCCCCTACTCCTCGGGCCCACGGGCCACCAGAGTATCCTGGAGCCCCCGACTATCGAGAGGAGGGCTGGGGTGAAGGTTAGGCTGGCCAGGGCCACCATCGCTATGGCGAGGGGCACGCTGGTGCCTATGCTGCGGAGGAAGGGGAAGTCCCACGCCAGGGCTAGGCTGCCGAATCCTATCGCCGCCGTGAGCGCTCCAGCCACGACCGGCCTGGCGCTCGAGCGGAGGGCCGCCGCTGCTGCCAGCCTCTTGTCGCCCAGCCTGCTCATCTCCTCCCTGAACCTCCTGGAGATCAGGGCGGCGTAGTCTATGCCTAGCCCTAGGCCTGTGGAGAACATCACTGTCCTGGAGATCGTGGTCACCGTTATGGCGTCCCTGCTGGCGAGGAGGTACGCCACGCCGAGGGCCGTTGACAGGCCGAGGCCTATGCCTATGAATGGTAGGAAGACGGCTACGATGCTCTCCAGCACAATGGCCAGTATCACGAAGACTAGAACCATGCTGACCTTATCGCTCCTCTCGACGTCCCTCTGCGCCGCCTCCCTCATGTCATGCGATGTCACGACGTCCCCCGTCGCCAGGACCCTAGCCTGGGGGTAGACGTCGCCCACGGCGGAGGCCAGCGACTCCTTGACAGCCTCGGCGTCGTCGTAGCTGGCGTTGAAGAGTAGCACTATGAAGGCGTCGTGGCCCCTGGATATCATGGCCCCTTCAAGCTCTGACTCAACCCTAGGCCAGGCATCCTCCACCGCCTGCCTGGCCAGCTTCTCCGCGGCCTCCTCCACGGTCTCGTTCCCCTCGACGACCAGCAGGGCCTCCCTCGCGGCGCCCTCGGCGGCCTCCCTGGGTAGCCCGCGCTCGACGGCCTGCTCCACTATTACCTCCAGGGACAGGTTCACGGCCTCCCCGCGGCTCCTCGGCAGGCCGCGCTCGAGGAACAGCTCCAGCAGGGGCCTCGCCTGCGGCGGCGTCTCCGGGTTCTCCATAACCATCTCGACCGCCAGCCTATCCGGGTCGGCGCCCTCAGCCAGCCTCCTCGCCGCCTCCGGGTCTACCCCGGGCAGCTTGGCGGAGACCAGCTCCGCGGCGGCGAGCCTGGCCTCTGTGGCGTTCGAGGCGAGGACCCCCGCGGCCTGGGGGTCCCGCTCGACCAGCAGTGCCGCGGCCTCGCTCGAGTTGATCAGGCTGACGAGCTGCTCGGGCGCGCCTCGGGCGGCAGCGGCGCTGGCCACCGTCTCCACTGCGAGCCTCGCGGCGAGGCTCTTCGCCGCTGTCTCGTTGCTGGCAGCGCCGCTGGCCACCGCTGAGGCTATCGCCTCCGCCACGGGCCCGGGCACCGGGGGCTGGCCTGAGGCTAGCGCCTCGGCTATGGCGTCCCTCGCGGCCGCTGCGGCCATCGACTGGCTGCAGGTGTAGTTGAGCGCCAGTATCCTAGCCGCCAGCCCCACCACCTCCTGGCCGGTGGCCTCTGCTAGGGCGTCGCCGTAGAGCGCTGCCGCTGTGGGGGCGACGCTTGAGACGGTGCTGTTCACAAGGTTGAGTGCCTGCAGCACGCCCTGGGGGCCCTGGCCTGCGAGGCCCCTCAGGTCTGGCACGCCCGGCGAGGAGAGCGCCTGGGCCGTGGCGTTGGCTAGTATCCCGAGGAAGAGGCTGGCCTGGGGGCTGGGTAGGCTGGCGTTGAGTATCGACCCCGCCTCGAGGGCGGCCACCGCGTTGGAGAACGCCGCCGGGCCTCCGAGGGCTAGCGTCTGGTTGAAGACCGCCACAACAAGGGCTGGCTGGAGGGGTGGTATGCCGTAGCTGCTGAGGTTCGACGCCTCGACGACCGTGGCGACGTCATCCTGGGTCATGTAGCCCCTCTGGTACGCCCCCGTGAGGTTCTCTATGAGGTACTCGGCCCTGGCCACGTCGACGACCAGGGGGGCGTACGCTGGGGGTAGCTGGCTGCAGAGCTGCGCGACGCCGAGGGTCGCGTTGAGGAGGGCTGGCCAGGCCGCGGAGTAGCCCCTCAGGGCAGCGTAGTAGCCGGCGTAGGCGCTGTCCGCTGCCTGGAGGCTCTGCGCCGTGCCGTTTATGAGGGCCTGGAGCCTCTCAAGACCCTGAGCCGCCTGGAGGGTGGCGTTCCACAGCGCCAGGTACCCCCTGAGGCCGGCCGCGCTGGCGTTCACGCCCTCGAGGCTAGCGTTGTAGGCCCTATCGTATATCGTGTTTAGTATGTCGACCCAGCTGGTGTGGTTCGCCCCCCTCCAGTCGACCCCGGCCCAGGGGCCGCGGAGGCGCCAGTACTCCTCAAGCCCGACCCGGGCGTTGTCGACGACCAGTATGGCGCTTGGCTGCACGCTGCCAGCCTCGCTGCCCAGGGCGGCCTCGGCCCTGCTGCTCTCCGCCGTGCTCGGGAGGAACCCCTTCTCCTCCGTCACTATGACGTCGTTCAGCTTGGCCGCTAGGGGCGCCAGGGCTAGCGCCACAACTATCCACGCGGCGATAACCAGCCAGGCCCTCCTCACCACAGCGTCGGATGCGCCCACACACCAGCACCTATCGCCGCCCGACACGTGTCTGGTTTAAATACATATCTACCCTACGCTGGAGCCCCCCGCTAAAACGCCCCCGAACCCGCCCGGGCGAGGGGTGGCGGAGGGTTGGCGCTCGTCGGCCACGACAGGGGGTACCCGCCCCTGCTAGGCTACCCGCACGCCTCCGAGGCCCCGTGGCGCCCACTGCTGGACCGCATCCCCCGGGCCCGCCTGGTGGCCTTCGGGGAGGTGCACGAGACCCCCTGGGCCGTGGGTCTGGCCAGGGACCTCCTGGCCCGGGCCTGCCAGGGGGGCCTCGGGTGGGCTGGGTTCGAGTACTTCAACACCAGCCAGCAGGGCCTGCTCGACTCGTGGGCCTCCGGCAGGGTAGGCTGGCGGGGGCTGGTGGAGGAGTACACGAGGGGGCCGGAGGGGTTCAACCTGGAGGTGTACAGGCCCCTCCTCGAGGCCGCGAGGGCGTGCGGCGCGAGGCTCGTAGCCCTGATGCCCCCGAGGCCCCAGGCCAACCTGGTGGCGCGCCAGGGTAGGCTGCCGGAGCGCGCCCCGGGCGGCGTGGAGGCCGACCCCGACGCCTGGCCCGGCTACAGGGGGGAGCTGGAGCCCCTGTTCCCCCGCGAGGGCCCAATGGCTAGGATCCCGGTGGAGAGGCTGCTTCTCGCCCAGAGCTTCAAGGACAGCGTGGCCGCCTCCCGCGTGGCCTGGGCGCTCTCCAGGTGGGGGCGGGGCTTCATAGTCATGGGCTGGGCGCACGTCGAGCTGCCCGGCGCTGTTGTGGACAGGGCCCTCGCCAGCCTCGGCCTGCGGGGCGGGGACGCGGTCATCGTGAGCGCCAGGAGGGGCGCCCCCTCCAGGGTGGCGGCGGCGCTCCGGGGGAGGCGGAGGAGCCCCAGCCTGGCGGGCGTCGCAGTGGGCCCCTAGCGTGGGTGTGCACACTTACGTGGCGGCGGCCCACCCTAATATAGTGGTGGCCCCACCCACTAGTGTGGGTCGCATCCTAATGCGGAGGGTGGCCATTGTAGGCGCAGGCTGGGCCGGGTTCAGGCCGCAGGTCCCCGAGCTGTCGTTCAGGGAGCTGGTGTACGAGGCCGCCAGCAGGGCCTACGAGGAGGCCGGGGTGGACCCGAGGAGCGACGTCGACGCCTTCGTGTCGTGCCAGGAGGACTACTGGGAGGGGATAGCTATCGCCGACGAGTTCGCCCCCGAGCCGCTGGGCGCCGTGCTGCGGCCCACCTACACCGTGGCTGGCGACGGCCTCCAGGGCCTCGCCCAGGCGTTCATGATGATCCGGAGCGGCGCCTTCGACGTCGTAGTGGTTGAGGCGCACGCGAAGCCCAGCGACATAGTCACCCTCGACGGCATCTACGAGCTCGCCCTCGACCCGCTCCACGTCAGGCCGCTGAGGCCCGGCAACCCCCTCTTCACGGCTGGCCTCGACGCGGTGGCCTACATGGCTAGGACTGGCGCTTCGAGGCTCCACCTAGCCATGGTGGCCGCCGCCAACAAGAGGATGGGCCTCTCGAACCCCAGGGCGCCCCACGCGGCGAGGGTGACCGTCGACGACGTGCTCGAGTCCCCAACCTACATCTACCCGATGAGCCAGCTGGAGGTTGCACCCTTCACCGACGCCGCCGTGGTGATGGTTCTAGCCAGCGACGAGGCGGCCCGGAGGCTCACCGACGCCCCCGTCTGGCTCGACGGCGTGGGGTGGGCGACCGAGGTCGGCACTGGCGCCGTGGAGTTCCACGAGTGGGGGAGGATGCCCAGCATTAGGGCCGCAGCCCTGATGGCTTACCAGATGGCTGGGGTGGACAGCCCCGCCTCCCAGACGGGCTTCGCGGAGGTGGAGGACAGGTTCAGCTTCATGGAGCTCCTGGCGCTGGAGGAGCTCGGCGTGGCTGGCGAGGGCGAGGCCGCGGCGATGCTGGAGCGCGGGGACCTGGCCCCGGGGGCGTTCTACCCCGTCAACCAGAGCGGTGGGAGCCTCAGCGTGGGGGTCCCCCTCGAGGCGACCGGCCTGTGGAGGGCGCTGGAGGCGTACCTGGAGCTGCGCGACAACAGCGGCGCCTACGACCAGCCGAGGGCCGTGGTGGCCTCGTGGCGCGGGCCTCCGACTTACACCAGCGCCGTGGCCGTGTTGAGCGCTGTCTAGGCCTTGTGGGGGTGGTTTGGTGTGAGGCCTAACATATTCGTGAAGGATAAGGTGGCGGTTGTCGGGGCCGGCCTCACCCTCTTCAGGAGGAGGCTCCTCGAGACCCCGAGGGAGCTCGCCTGGGAGGCTGCGAGGCAGGCCCTGGATAGCGCCGGCCTGACCTTCGACGACATAGACTGCGTTGTCATGGGAACGGCGCCGGACGCCTTCGACGGCGTGCACTTCAACGGCGAGTACTTCGCCGACGTTGCCGGCAGGAACAAGCCGACCGTGAGGGTCTACGTGGGCGGCGGCACGGGCGTCTTCGTGCCGATAGCGGCGTGGTGGCACGTCGCCAGCGGCCTCTGCAAGACAGCGCTGGCCGTCGCGGAGGAGAAGATGAGCCCGGCCCACCCGCACCCGCAGGGCGTCTTCGCATACATCTGGGACCCAATACTGGAGAGGCCCCTCGGCCCCAACCTGATATGGATATTCGCCATGGAGATGAGGAGGTACATGCACAAGTGCGGCGCCACAAAGGAGATTATAGCGAGGGTTAGCGTGAAGAACAAGAGGAACGCCCTCGACCACCCCGCCGCCCAGGCCGCGGCCAACATCACGGTCGACGACGTGCTCAGGAGCGAGCTGCTCGTGTGGCCTGTTAACAGGCTCGACATAAGCCCCGTCAGCGACGGCGCGGCCGCCGTGGTGTTCGCCAGCGAGAACGAGGCTAGGAGGATAACCGACAGCCCTGTCTGGGTTGAGGGGATAGGCTTCGCTCTAGACAACACCCACTGGTACAACAGGGAGCTCGCCTACCCGAGGTACGTGAACTACGCCGCCAGGATGGCCTACAAGATGGCGGGGATAGAGAGGCCGTGGAGGGAGATCGACGTCGCCGAGCCCTACGACCCCTTCGACTACAAGGAGCTGCACCACATCGAGGGCCTAATGCTCGCCAGGCCCTGCGAGGCCCCCAAGCTGCTGGAGGAGGACTGGTTCGATAGGAGCGGCGAGCTGCCCACGAGCCCCAGCGGGGGCCTGCTGGGCGTGGGGAACCCGATAGCTGCGGCCGGCCTGATGAAGGTCGCCGAGATATTCTGGCAGCTCCGCTACGAGGCCGGGCCCAGGCAGGTGAAGAAGCCCGTCCACTACGGCCTAGCCCAGGCGTGGGGTGACCTCATGCAGGTTGGCACCGTTATCGTACTAGGCAACTAGGGGGTGTTGGCGGTGGCGGTGGAGAAGCCTAGGAGGCCCGGGTGGGTGGAGCCCCCGGGGCACTACCTCAAGTCCCGGGAGATGTACAGCCTCCCCGGGCTGGTGGAGTACAAGCCCAGGGCGCGCTACCTCTTCAGCGCCGGGCAGGCCCAGTCGAGGTTCCTCAGGGGGCTCCGCGAGGGCAAGATACTCGGCACCCGCTGCCCCAGGTGCGGCAGGGTCTACGTGCCCCCGAGGATGTTCTGCGAGTACTGCCACGCCCCGACGACCGAGTGGGTGGAGCTGCCGGGGACTGGCAGGGTCCACACGGCCGTGGTGAGCTACATAGGCACGTTCAGGGAGAGGAGGGAGGAGCCCGAGATCGTGGGTGTGATACAGCTGGACGCGCCCGGCTACGTGGAGGGCGGCTACGAGTTCGCCGGCCTCTTCCACAGGCTCTGCGGCGTCACGCCGGAGGACGTCATGAGCGGCAGGGCTATAGGCATGAGGGTGAGGCCCAGGTGGAGGCCCCCCGAGGAGAGGAGGGGCGACGTCAACGACATAGAGTGCTTCGAGCCCATACCGGAGGGTGAGGGGTGAGCTGAGGTGGCGTGGAAGAGGTGGAGGATAGAGGAGGTGATCCACTACCCCGGCAGCCAGGAGGTCGAGAAGTACGTCTACACCCCCGGCATCCACGGGCTCGAGCTGGCCAAGGCCCTCCGGGAGGGCCGCGTGCTGGGGATGAAGTGCCCCGACGGCGTCTACGTGCCCCCCAAGACCTACTGCCCCGACGGCAGCCCCGGAGAGCTGGTGGAGGTCCGGGGGCCCTGGAGGGTGGTAACCTACACCCTGGTGCACCAGGACATCTACGGCAATCCCCTCCCCGAGCCCGAGGCTCTAGCCCTCATACGCCCCGACGACGCCGACTATGGCGGCCTCATACACAGGGTGAGGGCCGAGAGCATCTACATAGGCATGGAGGTAAAGCCCCGCTGGAAGCCCCCCAAGCAGCGCTCCGGGCAGATAACCGACATCGAGTACTTCGAGCCCGCCTAGCCCCAGGCTCCCCTCCCCTCTTTCTCGGGGGCGCCGCTCTCTCTACTCCGCTGGCAGGTAGGCCCCGCTGTCGAGAAGCTCCAGCGCCCTCTCCGGGTCTGCCTCCACGATCTCGCCGGTCTCAACCGAGACGAGGAGGGGCCTCCTGGGCTCGGGCGGCCTGATCCCGCGGAGCCTGCCCTCGCGGATGGTGTAGGCCTCGTCCGCCCTCAGCTGGGCGAGCACGTGGGTGGCCACCACCACCCTGGAGCTGCGGGAGAGCCTGTTGAGGATGGTGCTGACCCGGATCCTGTGGCCCGCGTCGAGGTTCGCGAAGGGCTCGTCTAGCACCACAACCTCCGGCTCCCCCAGCAGGGCCTGGGCGAGCATCGCCAGCCTCAGCTGGCCGCTGCTGAGGCTGCCCAGCCTCTGGTGCAGGGCCTCCCTCGGCAGCCCGACAAGCTCCACGGCCCGCTCGACGCAGGCCCGGTCGCAGCTCAGCCCCCTCAGCCCCGCCGTGAATAGGAGGAAGTCGGCCACCCTAGCGTAGAGGGGCGTCTCCCTGAACTCCAGGGCTACCCCCAGCTCCCTCCTGTCGGCCAGGCACACCCCCGCGCTGCCCCGCGTGGGCTTGTAGACGCCCAGGGAGGTTAGGAGGAGCGTCGACTTCCCAGAGCCGTTCGGCGCCAATAGCAGGGTGAGGCGCCCCCTGAACTCCCAGTCGGCCCCCCTCAGGACGGGCCTCCCGCCGAAGAGCTTCCACACCCCGCGGCCCCACAGGCTACAGCCTGCCACCCCTAGCCACCCCCAGCGCGAGAGCCGCCAGCGCCGCTACCATGGCGGCGGCTAGCGCCAGGCCCCGGGGCGCTGGCTCGACCTCGACCTCGGCTACAACCACCCTGGCCTCGCTGGTGTGGTGCCTGACGACCTCCGAGGTGACCTCCAGCCTGTCCCCGCTCCCGAGAACAGCCACGTACGAGCCCCCGGGGGTCAGGGTGGCCACGCGGGCCCCATTGAGTGAAACGTCCACAGTAGCGTTTGAGAGCCCCAGGGTCGAGGGGAGGATGACCGCCTCGACGCGCACGCGGATCGGGAGCCTCGCGTGCAGCGCGAGCGAGTCTTGGTAGGTGAACGTCCCGTTCTGCACGGTGGAGGGCGCCGCGAGGTTCGCCCCGAGGTGGAAGACCCCGCCGACCCTAGAGTAGGCCAGCGCGAACATGGCGCCCGCCGCCACGAGGGCCCCGAGCCATACGAGGGCGACGCCGCGTACGCCAGCCGGGAGCCTCACGGCCTACCCCACCTCCCCGCGACGGCTAGAGGCGCTGCCACGATAGCGGCGAGGCCGGCCGCCAGGTACCAGTATCCCTGCCCGGCCACCGCCAGGACGACACCGTAGGAGACGCTGGAGACGGCGCAGTAGCCCGACAGCTGGGGGCTGCAGATGAACCTAACCAGGAAAACAGCGCCAGCCACGACCGGCCAGAACCCCTCGAACCTGCCGCTCGCGACCGCGAGGGCCAGCGCCACCCCAGCCACGTCGACCGCCAGGCCCAGGGCCAGCGCCAGGGCGTCCCCCAGACTGACCCCGTGGAGGACCAGGTAGAGCATCAGCGGGGCCGACATCCCCACGCCCGAGAGCAGCCACGACAGCGAGAGCCCCGCCAGCGCCGCCCGGGGGCTGCCAGTGTAGGCGTACACGAGCCTGACCCCACCGCCGCCACCCAGCGAGAGGTAGTACAGCAGCGAGCCGAGGATCACCGACCCCACGGCGGCGTAGGCAGCGTATATGGCATCCAGGCCCCCATGCTGCGCCACACCAGCGGCGCGGCCCCTGTACACGATGTACGCGCTGCCGAGGGTCGAGCCGCCGGCGAACATGGCCATCAGTGCGACGATTATGGAAGCCAGCCCGGCCAGCACCAGGGGGCCGCTCCCAGCCAGGGCCCCGAACGACGCGGCCCCCCTCAGCGCCGCCCTAAGCCTCCCCCCTCCTGAGGAGCGCAACACCAGCCACCCCCACGATCGTCGAAGCCGCTATCATGGCCGGCCACCAGGGGAGCCCGAGGTACCTGGGCAGGCCCCCGGGGCTGGCAGAGAACGTCACGTCTGCGAAGCTGACATTCCCGCCGGCAGCCCCCCGCACCCAGCCCGGGAGCCACTCCGGGTCCACGGCGAACACCGCGTACGCAGCCACGCCCCCGGAATACGTGGCCGACAGCGAGCCTATGCCATCCCGGATCTTAGCCCCACCGTCGAGGCGGATGCTCACAGACGCCAGCGCCGGCCCCCGAACCTCGAGCAGCGGCCCCCTCACATCCACCGTTCCACCGCCCGGCCTGGAGAATGAGGTCTCCGAGAGCACGTCCAACCCGCGTGGGCGCAGGCCCAGGTACGAGTAAGACCCGCCCAGCAGGCGCGGGCAGAGGGGCGCCAGCACGCCGGGCCTCGGAGCGTATAGGGGCGATAGCCCCCTGCCCACAAGCCTGGGGCCCTGCGGCGTTTCGGCGTAAACCCTACCCTCCACCAGCCTGAAGGCCACTATGGCCTCCCGGGAGCCGTTGCCGAGCCAGTAGAGCCTGACCTCGACGGCCTCCCCCTCCCTCTTTATCGAAAGCAGCCCCGCACCGTCGAGCGTCCGCAGGCGGTAGAGCCCATCTGGGGCCTCGGAGAACAGCCTGACACTAACCCACCCGTGATACTCGCCCTCCCCGCCAGCCTTAGAGGCCACGCAAGCGGCCGCCTCGAAGCCCAGCATCACGGCCATCGACGCCACGAAAAAGGCCAGGAAGGCCGCCAGGCTATGCAGCCTCCTCATCTCGACCTGCCACCCCCCAAAGCTGAACCTGCCAAAGCAAGCAATTGCAGCGCCTCGCCCCAGGAGCCATAGTATGCTAGCGGTATCCTAGCCGTGACGGTCGCCGTGTAGTTTGCCGCATACGTGCTTAGCAATGTATAGTTGCTGGTAGGGGCTACAACTAGGCCCTCTAGTGTGGATTGCGTGGATGCGGCGTAGACGTGGAGTGATGGGAGGCCTAGCGCCTCTATGCCTGCTGCGGGCATTGGGGGTAGTGGTAGGAAGGTTACCATTGAGGGCAGAGCCCTTTTCACCGAGCCCCGCCTGCTAGGGATTGGCAAGAAAACACGCATATACGTATCCAGACATGTTTATATATGTTTATGTATTGAATCGTAGCGTATTGTATGTTGTTTTGCACTATTCACCCCGTGGGGGGCTGATAAATGCCGTGGCCGCGGCCTTGGAGGCTGGGTGGTGCTGGCTGCCTGGGCGCCAGCGTGGCGGGCGGGGAAGGCCGGGTGGCCTGAGGCTTAGCGGTGGGAGCGGGGCCCGGGGCCCCCTGCGTGGGGCGCACTGCGTGGAGCCGGGGGAGCCCCCGTGGAGGGGTGGCGAGTACGAGTACCTGCCGGGCTATCTGGAGTGTTAGCCCTGCGTGGTCTGGGCCTCCTTCTGGCGGGCTAGGAAGAGCGCGGCTGGCAGGATCAGCTTTATGGCGTCGTCTATCGTGTTGACGGCGTGGCCCATGTCTGGGGCTATGTGGGCCTCGAAGGTCTTACCCTTCTCGCTCGCCAGCTCCATGAAGCGGAGTATCGGCTTGAGTGGAGTCCGGCTGTCGTTCTGGGGGTGTATTATGCATAGGGGCTCCCTGAGGTTGTCTATGTATGTTATTGGGCTCCTCTCCCTCCAGAGCTCGCGGCGGCCGGCGAACATTATGTCTATGAAGCTCCTGAAGGCGGCGTCGCTGAGCTCGTACATCATCCCCCAGTCTGCGACCGCTGCCCCGGCCACCCCGGCCCTGTAGAGGCCCGGCTTCCGGGTTAGGCTGCAGAGGGTCATGTAGCCCCCGTAGCTGTAGCCCATTATGTATAGCTGGGATGCGAGGCCGGAGCTGCGGGCCCAGAGGGCGGCGCTGGTTATGTCCTCCAGCTCGCCGCCGCAGGGGTCGCCCACTATCCTGAGGCGCCACTCCTCGCCGTAGCCGGTGCTCCCCCTGTAGTTTGGCATGACCACGTGGAAGCCTAGCAGGGCGAGGCTGGCCGCGAAGACGTTCCACATGTCGGCGTCCTCGGCGAACGGGCCCCCGTGCACGAGCACCACCGCTGGCCCCGGCCTGGGGGCCCTCCTGCTCTCCAGCGTGAAGGTTGGAACCCTGGAGCCGTCGAAGCTCTCCACCCAGTGGAACCCCACGCCGCCCAGGGCGTCAGCCACGTAGCCGGGCACCTCCCCCGCCACCAGGGGCTCCCCACCGGGGAGGCGCACCACCCTGGGCGGCACCCTGAGGCTCGTGTATGTCGCCGCCAGCCCGCCGCCCCAGTCTGTGACGGCGCCGTGTATGCCCTCCGGCGCCTCGACCGGCCTGCCGTCTATGAAGACCCTGCTCCTCCCCTCCCTCCTGGCGACCGCGACCAGCTCGCCCCGGCTTGTGTAGCCTAGGTAGTTGAAGCTGTAGGGCCCGTACTCCTCGAGCCCCGGGCTCGGGAGCTCCAGCCTCCCGCTGGCGCCCCCGTGCTCGGCACGGTAGAGCCTGGCCCCACGCGGGGTCTCGAGGGCGTAGACTACGCCGCCGTCGGGCGCTATGGCGAGCTGGGTGACGCTCCCCTCCTCGGGGGGCTCGTGTATCCTCAGGCTGCCCTCGCCTATCCTGGCGGTGAAGAGGCGGAACCGGCCGGGCTCGTCGGGCCTGGCTATTATGCCTGCGGCGAGGCCGTCACGGTAGTCGGCGACGAACCCTATACCCGGCAGGTCGGCCACCTTCTCGGGGGTGCCCCCGCCGCCCCGGTGGGCGTAGAGGGCGACGCCCTCCATGGTGGCGGCCGCGTACACCACAACCTCATCGTCGTACGCCACCCCGAGGAGCCGGGCTGGCTCCATGCCGGGCAGCGGCCTCTCCACCCCGGGCTCGTCGGGGTCTATGGTGTAGATGAGGTGCTGCTCCCTCCCCCGGGCCACGTCGCGGAACACGACAATCCTACCCGAGCCCCGCGGCGGCCTGGCCACGCCCGAGACCGGCTCCCTGTTGAGCCTGACAAGCCTCCCCCGATCGTATAGGTAAACGTTCGTAGCGCCCTCGCGGAGCCCCGAAACCAGCAGCCTCTCCCCCGAGACAACCCCCACCAGGCCATACTGCTCGATGGAAACAAGCCCTATAATCTCCCCTACAATCCTAGCCACATCCAACCAGGAACCCACCACCCACACGCCGGGCCAGGCCCACCTTAAAGCCTCTAGGGGAAGCCCAGAGGGCCAGGAATGACACTAGCCTCTCGAGAGCAGCTCGCTGAGCAGCTTGCTGTACGCCTTGTAGGGGCCTGTCTCCCTCAGCTTCCCGAGTTTGCTCATGATGCTGTATACTGGCAGCCCGCACCTGCCGCTGCCCTCATCCGCGACGGCCACGAGGGTGCCGCCTCCATAGCAGGAGGCCAGGGCCACGAGAACCGAGAGCTTCTCCGCCACGCGCGCGGCCCTCAGAGCCCCCGAGGGGCAAGCCCCGCAGCCTGGAGCTCCTCGGGGATCGGTACACCTAACTCTACACCCGTAGGCGTCCCCGATCATGGCCTCTAGGAGGCTCTCAACGGTGCCGCCCCTCCCCTCGGGATCGTATGGGTCGACCCAGAGTACTACTAGCACCTCGCCACCACTGTCGAGCCTGGCCCTGGCGCCTACCGCGTGGGCCCCCTCGCTCTCCGACCTTACGGGATCAAGCCCTCCTCGGATACTACCACTCTTCTGGAGTAGCTCCTCGATCTCTCGGATCCTACTGGACGCTCCAACGTCGGAGTCTATGAAGGCCAGCGTGGGAAGGCCGAAGCTGGCCGCGCGCGAGGCGGCCTGCTGGACTGTGGCCCTCCAGCCTCTAATCGTCTCAAACCTAGCCTCAACGCCAACGCTCCCGACAAGCAGCTTAGCAACCTGCAGGTCGAGGCACCCCTCGGCCAGCACTTGGACTCTCCGGGGCCCCACGCTCCCAGCCCCGAGGACCCAGCGCTTAGCCCCTCCGTAGGAGCCTGTAGCTAAGCCTGGGATCCTCCGCTCCGGCGATGTGCCACAGCGCATCGCACCCCCGGAGGGTCGCGGATCTCACCGTCGAGCCTTCACGGTTCAGTATCACCAGGCCTATCCTCTCACTTAGAGCCCCACCGCTACCACCACACGCTTCCTCAAGCATATCAGCTAGAGCCTCCCTATCCCCGGTAGCCCGGCCAGGGTCTACTATGGCAGAGGCTAGCATCGACGCCGCCTCGAGGCTGTGGGTGGTCACAACCACCTGCCTGCTGCTGGCTGCTTTTGCTATCATCGAAGCCACAGTCTTTAGGAGCTCTGGGTGCATAGCGCTCTCCACCTCGTCAACGAGCAGTATGTTAGATATCTCTAAATATAACGCTATCTGGAAGGCCCTCTGTAACCCCCTTCCGATAGAATAGAATATTAGTGGTTCAGCGTTCCCGATCCCACGTATTAGAGCCACCAGCTCATTCCAGGGGTCAGTACCTAGGTCCACCCTAAACCGCTCGGTATCTATTGATATAACTAAGTTGTCGACTATCTCCGGCTTCACCCTTTTAAAGTACCCGATCAAGCTATCGAACTGGTTAAAGGGCAAGATGCCGCTTGTCAGCACCCCTATTCTTAGAAGCGGGGATTCGTCTACGCATTCCCCGCCCCTAAGCTGCAGGCCCATCTGTCCTCTCATAAGGGTTATCATGAGTTTACAGTCCCTAGCAGACGGGCCTATATCTATGTCGACCGCGCCCTCGACTTCCATGCCTCTCGACTCCAGCCTTTCCCTCTGCTCTAACTCCACGCATACCGTTTTCTCCTCAGGTCTACCCCCACCCCTAGCCCTGCTATCC
>JALSQL010000033.1 GCA_026985435.1 Acidilobaceae archaeon | reverse complement strand
GTCCTCCCCACCACTAAGCCGAGCGCCGGGCCTCTCTACGACTTCTACCTTCATCGTAAGGCTGCCCGGCCTGGCGGGCTGGCGGAGGAGGGCCTCGACAGCGCCCCTACTCTGCGTGTTGAAGTAGCTGGCGTACAGGTCGATAAGCCGCGATAGAATCTTACTTTGGGCTTTACTTGTGTGCGTGGAGAGCTGTATCCTGGGTACCGCCGCTGCCATCGCCGCCTCTACCAGCGCGGGGCTGAGGCTGCCGTTTGAGCATAGGTTGACGCAGCCGCCGAGCTCCTGCTGGCTCTGGCCACTACAGGGGTCGTCTGTGTACTTGCCCCCCAGTATGCGCCCGCCTATCTTACCAAGCATCCTAAATATCTCACTACCCTTCTCGGCACCGCATTCGCTGAGGTCTTGGGGCTGGAGGTAGGCGGGGCTGATGGAATTACTTATCTCCCATGAAACCCTGACTATCAGCGGTGAGGCCGAGCGTGTCGAGCCGAAGGCTTGGGCTAGCGTCTCGGCCTGCTGGTGGTTGCTTACCCGTACAACACCGCCCCCGGGGTGTTCCTCGAAGACTGAGCCTATGAGAGATGCCCTCAGGAGCCAGCGGGCCCTGCCGATGAGGCTCTTCGCGTCGGGCAGGATAGGCTTTAAGGCCGCGCTCCCGCTGTGGTGGCGGGGCATGAATGAGAGGCCGAGAGGCCCCCTATGTAGGAGGGGAGTGGCCAGCCTGAACTCCATGCTGGCTAGCCGCCGCCCCCAGGCTCTCAGCCCCACCTTCCGGTTCACCCGCCGAGCGCGGGCTCGAGCTCTACTTCAAGCCTCCTGATCCTCATCCACCCCTTATGCTCTATTACACGTAGGTACTCGTCGCCGGGCGCTGATACGAACGTCCTAGCCTCCGGCTTCTCCGCTACGAGTCTCTCGGCCTCCTCCCTGGTCCTCGCCATTGCCACGGTCTCCATGTGTGCAACGAGGAGGTCGATGCCCACGCGCCGGGAGGCCTTGTAGAGCTTGTCGAGCAGCCTGAGTGGGAGGGCTTGTATTACAACGTAGCGCACCCCCCTCTCAGCCCACTCCGCCACGAGGCCCTCGATGGCGTCCTCGTCTATCTTCGGCACCTGGATCATCTCGGCGACTCCGAGGGCCCGCAGCTCCTCGAGCTGGACGCCGAGCATCCTATGCCTCCCGATGACAACGGCGTACACCAACCCCTACGCCCCACTCCTAGAACCCCAGAAAATGTGCGAGTATAAATTTAAATCTAACTCTGCCGGTCAAGACTCTCGGGGTATACCTTGGCCTCGGAGGGGGGCGGCGGGGACGGCAGGCCTAGGCCCTTCATCGAGGCATCGGTTACTATAGTTTACCCGCACTTAGCCTACCTCTACGGCTCGGACATCATCGAGAATGACATACTATGCATAGAGCCCACCGAAAATCCCGAAAATCCCATCAAGCAGCCCCCAGCAGTGGAGCTCTTCGAGGACATAAGCTCGGACGATGAGGTCGTCAGAATGGCGACGAGGGACTACAGCCTAGGCCTCAGGAGAACCTACGTTAGTGTCGGCAAGAGTGCCGCTAGCTTCAGGAAGGCTGGCCCGCCCCACTCGGTCCGGGTACTGGAGATTTACTGTGAGAAGGGCCAGCAAGATAATAGGAATGCTCAGAGTCAGCAGGACAAGAATGAGGCTGAGGGCCAACAGGAAGGCCAGCAGGATAATAGGAATGCTCAGAAGCCCCGAACGTGCCTTGAGAGCGTGCGCGAGCTCCTATGCAACGGCGGCGAGAGAGACGAGATAAACGAGAGCTGCAGGCTCAGAGCTCACTGCCTCGACATAGCCCTAGAGGTGGGCTACCTGCTCACCATGGCCGACAGCGGCCTGGCCAACTTCATCCTGGAGGGCGTGTGCAGACTCCACAAGGCCCTCCAGAAGCTGCCAGTACAGCCACCATCCCGCCCGGGTAAACCCATCATAGTAGCCGTGGAGAAGGAGACAGAGAAGAATGATAAGAAGAGTCTAGAGTTCGAGGTCAAGGAGCCGCCAGCCACGGTGGACAGTGTTATAAAATGCCTCGAAAGATACTCGAGGCTGGCCCAGCTCATAGGCGTTGAGGGCTGCGACAAGCACCCGCAGGCCACCAACCTCCAAGCGGGCTCCAGGCGGCAAGACGAAAACCAAGACGAGGAGCGAAGCTGCGAAGCCCACTCTGATGGGATGCTAGTGGTAGTCGCCCTAGCACAGCTCAAGTTCAAGCCCGAGGAGCGCTATGGTAGCGCCGAGGAGGCCTTAAAGAGCTATGCCGAGAGGGAGCTGAAACCCGCCCTTGAGGTAATAAGAGAGATCATATCTAGAATGCGCCCTAACGTTAATCGGGCTAGCGCCGTGGTTCTACTTTCCTCCAGGATGCTCGAAGGACTTCCCGGGGCAGGGCGGCTGTCCAACCGCACCATTAGGCAGCTCTTAATCGACGTCCTAAAAGGCGCCCCTAAGGGGGACGGAGAGAAATTGGCCTTCGAAGAGGTGATGGTAGTCATTGACGACTATTCACGCATTTCAGGCGCCATCGAATCCATTATATCCTCGGATAACACTAGCAACAACAAGGTCAAACTCCATATTGTTGTCGCGCCTATATTCGACCATTCAAAGGCTGTAATAGCCCAGCTACTTTCAACGCTGAAGAAGAGCTTTACCAAGGCGAGAGTGGACCTCGCCGTGCTACCGGAAACCGAGGTAAGTTATAATACTAACGTAGTCGCGGTAAAAAAAGCAGATGAGAGCAATGCGCACAAGGGAGATGATACTAAGAAATCTAAAAAGTATAAAATTAATAAGTGTATAAATCTAGCCAGGGCTAGCGGCGCCAGTAATCGCAAAAAAGATGGCTCCACGAGTGACGGCCAAAAAAACACCTCCAAGAGGTTGACAACGGTTGCAGTGATACCGGCTGACTATATTCTCGGCGGGGAAAATGGGTAGGGTGGAGCGTCATGGGCGGCGGGATGTCTTCAAGGGGCTTCTACCCCCTGATAGCTCTCCACGTCATCATCCATAGTAAGAAGAAGAGTAAGAAGAAGAAGCGTAAGAAGAGTAGTGAGAGTAGTGAGAGCGAGAGTAAGGTAACAACCGTGTTACAGTCTATAGTTGAATACGCGAGCTTCTCCCGGTTCCGCTTTGGAGCACTCGGAGGGCCCAACGTGGAGGAGACTCTCTACGTGGGGCTCTCCACGTCGTTCTACGATATTGGGAAGTTCCTCTTCGCCTCCCTGGGAGGCTCAGGGGATCTTCGGGGCGAGAACTTTGTGAGGGTCATGGAGAGGCTCCGCGGGGATCCCGTGTCGCTGGTGCCCTCTGGGACCAGCTTCGGGCTCGTCGTCGGGGGGGCGTGGCACGAGATAGACCAGCCCGGCCTTATGAAGACTGCCCACTATTCCACTTTGAAGAACCTCCCCACGGTAGTCGCTGGCACGCCCATGCACGCCTCGGCCATTGATAGTACAGATATGGTACACGTACGCGTGATCCGCGGTGACGGGGACGACGTGGATGCGGAGAGCAACCGCATCGCCAGGATGCTCGGGTTCTACATTACCGCGCTACTCTCCGGCCCGGCGAGGCTACCAGTGGAGCTGAGAGCCGCGGCGGCCCAGGATATACTCTCCGCCGTCGCCCTGGGGCTCCTCGACGCTGGGGCCGCGGCGGGGCTACTCGCAGCGCTCGTGGCCGAGATGACCACGTATGTCACCCTGAGATCAGCGCTCTACACTGGTCGAAGCGTGGGCTCAGAGTTCGCCAGATTGATAGCGTTCCAGGCCTTCAAGGAAGCCAGGGATGCTCTTAGCAAGGCCATAAGCCAGCACGGCGTGAGCCCCGAGGAGCTCGACTGCGGGCTCGCCAGGGCTATAAGGGCCTCCCTAGGCGGGTTTGCGCAGCTAAAGGACGCCCTCGGCCAGGTCTTCGGGGCGGCCGCTGGCCTGGGCGGCCAGGGCGAGAGGCGCGAGGCGATCGATAGGATACGCGAGGGAGTAGCCGGTGTCTCCCAGGTTCTCGTCGACACTGAAGCCAGGGCTCTCTCGGGCCTCCTCCACTGCCTAGGCAGCAGGCAGGTCGAGGCAGAGGAGCTTAGGGAAAAGCTGGCCAGGAGCGAGCCGCTGGTTGGCAGGATGCCCCTCCTGCTGAACGCTGTCTCCAAGGTTGAAGGAAAGCTAAATGGCGACGGTTGCCACGTGCTGCTCCTAACCCTCACCGGCCAGACGGGAGGTCTCACGGCAAACCTTATAGCCAACCTACTCGGCGCCAATAAGCTGCTTGTTGGCAGCAGCTTCTACACCCTACTGAACCTCCGCTACCTGCAGGACACAACCTGCGAGAACACCCGCCAGAACCAGAGCTCGAGCGGCTCCAGGGTTGACTGCAGGGTGCTACCCATCTCTGGGGTCGACGTGGCGTACAACTACCTCGCCGGCCTGGCGGCGCCGTGCCTGCCCGACGTGAGCCCCGACGTGAGCAAGGGCCCTTGCAAGTGTTGCGCTGTACTAGCGGGGGCCGCCCAGACCGTATACCCCCTCCTCGCTGGCCTAAGAGATTACAGCCGGAGCACCTCTGGCGCCAGCGGGCAGCCCGGGGGGAAGGGGTGCCCCGGGGAGGTCAATGTTCTCGACGGCATAGTCGGAGCGCCCTGAGAATGGGCTAGAGCGCTACTGTGACCACGGTGCCCCAGCCTAGGTGCGAGAGCTCGCCGAGCCCTTTTCTAGCTAGCACCCTGGCGGCCTTACCTATATCGCTGGGCTGCCCGCTGGCGCCGCTGGCCTTGTACCTGTAGACCAGGATGGTTCCTGGGGGTACAACTATCGCTGGGGGCCTGGGCGCGTCGAGGTAGATGTCCCAGCCTATGCTCCGCGCTTCCACGCCCCTCTTGTGGAGCATGATCGCCGTAACCGGCTCCAGGGATTTCGCTATGCCGCCGATATCCTTTTCGGCGGCCTTCAGCAGCTTCTCAGCTATCCCCCTAGCCAGGTTTGTGTCAAGCACTACAGGCTCTCCCGCCCTGCCTATATCTACGGGCTTCCTGACGCCTATGAGGGCTGGCGAGATGAGCGCGGCTGCCACCAGGCCCCTCCTAGGGTTGCCCTCCGAGAGCAGCTCGCCCGGGTCTTTCTCGCACCTAGACACCTCGAGGGTTGAGGCCCTGCCCTCGCCGCCTAGGACTGCCGGGGCTACGAGCGTCTTGCCGTCCAGCACCTCCCTGATAGTCTTCGGGGGCTTGATCTTGGGTTTGCTATTCGAAGTCAAGTCTATCAGGGCGGCTGGCGCGAGGCTGGCACTGCTATAGTCGACCATCTCCTGGACGTACAGCATGTGCTCCTCCACGCTCTTGTCTCGCCTCTGGAGCCCTATGCCTATCCTAGACGTTGTCTCGACGCGCCTAGCGGCCCCACGCCTGACTGCATCATCCATTATATAGGCTGGCTGGAAGGGCCTGAGCGGGCCTCCAGCGTACTCCGCGACGATAGCGGCCACCAGCTGCTTGAACTTGCCTAGAGGCATGAAGACTCCCTCCCCAGTGTGTACATAGAGGCCGTTCGGCCCCGCGTGGCAGGATCGGGGTGGGCCGTCGACTCCCACGGCCAGGCCGGTGTAGATGCGGATAGAGTTGCCTAGGCGTTTTAGCTGGTTCTCCGTGAACTTGAAGCTAGCTAGGCTGCTATAGATCTCGTGGGTTGCGCTCTGGCTGTGCCCGCCGGAGTTGTCCCCGGCGGGGCCTAGCAAGGCGGCAGCCAGCGCGCCAGCCATAGTGGATGGGGGCGGGTATGCCTCGCTCCTAGCCGACGTGGCTGGCCCGTGCACCCCGGCCTCGAAGGGGCCGGGAACCCTGAAACTCATGGGCCACAGTGACCTAAAGACCGCCAGGAGTATAGGCTTCCCCACCCCTACTCACCCCCGCTCACAGCCGCCCGGGTAGCCACTGCGGCCAGGAAGGCCTCTACGGCCAGCGGTCTAACACGTCCGTCGTCAGTCCTAACAGCGAGCCTCGCTAGATATAGCCTGCTGAACGGCTCGATGACCCTCCCCGCTCCACGGGTCTCGCCCCCAGCGGTTACCAGGTACTCAGCTAACCGGAGGGCCAGCCAGGGGTAGCCGTCCTCGAGGAGGCCCCGGATCCGGCTCTCCTCGCGGAGGGGCTTGTAGAGGGCCGAGGTTGGAACCGCCGAGCGGCGGTCTAGGTTCGACTCGGCTATCCGCGCGGCAAGCTCGAGAGAGCCGGCCAGCTGGCCCGGAGTGCCCGGCAGGGATATTGGGAGTATAGCGGGGTCGCGCCCGTACTCGTACGCGGCGAACCCGACGTCCTTAGGCTCCTCTATGGGCTTCTCGCCGGGGAACCCGGGCAGCAGGACCCTTGAAGTGCCATCCTTGGACTCGAGGAGCCTGTGGGCGGACCTTATGGCGGCCCACATGGGAGTCTTGACCCTCGTATAGTATACCGCGGTGCTCCTCCCATACGCGCGCATAGCTGGCACAACCGCCCCCTCATATTCCACAAACCCATCCACAATAGTGCCCCAGTAGTTGTTCCTCACATCCGCGGCCAGGCGCAGCGCTGTAGCCTCCACTTTCCCCTCTACGAACCTCGCGGGGGGCACTACAGCCTGCAGGTCGTCCCCCCCAGCGTATACTATGAAGGAGCCATGCTCGCTGGCGGCTACCCTGTCTAGCTGGGCTATGGCGGCTAACGCCCTTGACACGGTGAAGTGGTAGGAGGGAGTCAGCACTACCGTGAGCTCCCCGGCCCGTTCGACCCCCGCCTTAGCCAGCACCCTGCCGACAGCCTCGGCTATCGTAGTATAGGTCTCCACTGCCACCTCGGCTATTATCCTGTCCTCGATGGTGCCGCTTAGTGCTAGGGTGTAGTACCTCCTGGGCGGGAGCGAGAGGATGCCCCTATGGACGCCGCTTCCTATGAGATCCCCGTCTGAGACCAGGATAGAGTACACCCTAGCCTCCCTAACGCGAGACGCCAGCCTCTCTATCCTCCTGACGACCTCCCCCAGCTCCTCTAAGCCCTCTGTGGACTCGAGGATCCTCTGTATTCTCTCGGCGATTGTTCTATCGGAGAGTATCTCTAAGTAGAGTACCTCGAGTAGCTCCAAGCACTTCTCCCCTAGTACCTGGGCACTATTGCCCCGGTGCCTCAGCTCCTCGGGCGGTATGATGTTGCGGAAGCTATTCGCTCTAACAGGCACTCCGAGCTGCTCCAGCAGCTCGATGGCCCTTTCAACCCTCCCTTTCAGCCTCTTGCAGAGCTCCTTCAGGTCGTCTAGCTGCTTGTAGAACCTGGCTAGGTTGAGGCGTAGGGCCGACGTGTAATGGACCACCGAGCCCCCCGCTAGTGTCTCCCTCGCCTTCCTACTGGCTTCAACCCCGACTAGCTCCTTCGCCAGGCTACCCTGGCCCGCCACCCCGGCGGGGCCCTCGCCTACAAGCAAGCGCCGAGTGAGCCTCTTCGCCAGACAGTAGGGGCACAGCCTCTCCGATGTGTGAGACGAGGTCTCTCGCGCTATTAGCCCTAGCGCGCCTCCACCATCTCCTCCCCACTCGGAGCTGGCTCCTAACCGTAGCAGCCTCGCGTGGAGGCTCGTGTCTACTATGGCCAGGTTCCTGCCGCACACGGTGCAGTAAACGTTCGCCTCCACGGACCTAGCCTCACCCTCCTGCTGGAGCCCGCGAGCCTCCAGCCTCGACCATGTGTATATGGCGTGCAGCATCCTCGAGAGCCTGAAGGCGTTGGGGCCAGCGGCTCTGGGGTTCACGCGAACCCTAATCCTCGACTCCACCCTGGGCGCCCATACGCCTGTGGCGAAGGCGTATGCCAGGCTGAGCCTGTCCTGGGAGAACCCGGAGAGTGCCGCTCTAACTATGCCGCGTATTCGAGGTTCTAGATCCTCGCGTGACTCAGCTATCCTCAGCGCCTCCGAGGCTACGGAATCGAAGAACAACTCGTAGGAGCCCCTAAACTCATCGCCGCCTAGATCCTCCTCCACCACCCTCAGGGGGAGCGGGGGCTCTATCCCTTCCAGGGCCCTACGGAACTTTCTCGAAAGCCCGGCTAGATCCCTAAGTAGATTCTCGAATAGCTCTCTGAGATTATCGTTCTCGAATAGCTCTCTGAGATTATCGAGCGATTTACTGCAGTCGTATTTATAATTTTTCTGACTCTCCGGCTGCTCTTTAAGGCTCTCTCTGATAGTGTTGACTAGATTACCGATAGTGTTGATTAAATTACAAAGACATTTCTTAGTCTCAGAGTCTCCGTTGCTACTGCTACAAGAAGTATAGTATCTGCCGAACAGTCTCCTAGATAGGTCTACCCGCTCTTCCCCGCTCAGGTCCTCTGCCAGCGCTAGCAGCATGACCGAGTACAGGTAGAGGTCACGCGGGGTTGGGTGCCCCGGGCTTTGCCCGCTTCCGCTCTCCCCCTTGCTCTCTTCAGACTCTGTCTTGGATAGGATTTCGGCGGCCCTCCTATAGTACTCCCTTACTATTCTCGAGAGCCTCACCCGTATTGAGTTCCACGCGTCGTTATAGCTCTGGGTGACGAGCCCAGAGTAGGAGCTAGTGCCTACAGGTGGTGGCAGTATTAGGAGTGCCCTAGAGGGCACCGTGGCGTGGACTGGCCACCTCTCCGGGCCGTTGGCCCGGGCGAGGGCCGAGCAGAGTAGCCGCTGCCACTCTTCGGCGCCGCTGCGCTCTAAACCATCGCAGGAGTCCGGGTTGAGGCCGGCCAAGCCGGCCAGCCAGGCGGTGTAGAATGAGTGGAGCCTCACCGGGGGCGATACCGCCACGCCCGGCCCGTACCTCTCTAGGAGCGGCCTTATAGAGGCCCAGAGGAGGGCGCTGCCAAGCCAGCTCGAGGCCCAGTAGTCGCGGAGCCTCCTCGACTCGGCTATGTAGTCCTGGATGCCGCCGAGGTCCGCTATTAGGAGCCTGCCCTGGAGCGCCACGCCCGACTGGTCGGGGTGGAGTATCCCGCAGACCATTGCGACCGCGTAGATGTAGTCGAAGAACGAGTAGGTGGGCACCCGAGGGTCGCCCGGGGGTATGATGCGGCCTAGCTCCTCGTACCACTCCTCCTCGAGGGCCAAGAGCAGGGCGTGGACCAGCGATGGGCCAGCCTCCAGCCCGCCCTCGACGTGGAGCCTCAGGGCGAGCCCCGCTGCTGCCGCCACGGTCCTCGCGACATAGCTAGCCAGGCGCTCCGGCGTGAGCCGGTCAACATCGCTGGAGGCGGGCTCGTACTCTAGGCTGGGCTGGAATATGTTCCTAACCCTGAAGGCTCGACGGCCCCGCGCGGCCGCCTGGAAGCCGAAGCTCGGGCCGAGTATGGCTTTCACCGCCTTGTCGATATGCTGCGCGGCGAGGGTCTCGAATGTTGATGCCAGCCTCCTGCACTCGCTGACGATCCCGTACTGCTTCCTCCCCCCGTCCCTGCCCCGTAGGATGTCAAGGGCTCTGGCTACGATTTTGCTGATGCCATCGCTGGGCTCCAGGCTCTTCAGGGCTGCCTCTAGCGCCATGAGCATTAGCTCCCCGTGGCTCCTAGCCCCTCGTAGGCTGGCTTCGATCTTGTGCATGCTACGCAGCTTCTCCTCTACGAGGCCAGCCAGCTCGCCGAGCTCCAGGTCGAGGGGGCCTGTCGGCGCGATCCAGGCCTCCCACGGTGCGCTGCTAAGGATTGCGAGGACCTGGCGCGCCCAGTAGTCCACGCCGAGAGTACCCCCCGCAGCCCCCGGCGCGCTACCCACGCTTGCACACCCCCTTGCAGCTGGTCTTGTAGGTTTGTTCATCCAATTCTAGGGAACCGTAGCCCTTGCCTGTACGCGCGCCCACACCAGCCAGCATGAGAGCATTGATGGCTACAGCCTTGAAGGCGGAGCCTAGATCGTAGTCGTACTCCACTTGGGCGCCTAGGCTACGAGCGAGGGTGACCATGGCGTCTATCGCCTCGTCCAGGCGCCGACTCGGGACGGCGGCTAGCATCAGGATGGTCGACCCCTCAGGTATCGATAGGTGGGCAATCGGCTTCGGCCTGGCGTCCAGCTCCCTCTCCACTGGACGGCCGCCCTCATAGTAGTGGGGGGTTATCACGTCCGCCTCTACTGGTGGGCGTCCGTCATCCCTAATGATTGGGGCGTCGAGGAAGTGGATAGCGCCGATAGAGCCATTGGCGCCCGCGGAGCCGAAGAGCGCTAGAGCGGCCTGCCCCTCTTTGCTGGCGCGCGCGAGCTCCTGCCTCAACTGAGACGCCCAGCGCTCCTTCTTTAGCGCCTCGCCAAGCCCCAGCGCCTCGGCCAGGCCCGCCTCGATAGCCCCTGAGACGGCGCCCTTGATAGCCGACCCTCTAACCACGGGTAGGTCAAGTATTGGATCCCAGGAGATGCCGACCTCGAAGACGTGGGCCCCTAAACCGCTGCTCACCCCCACTAGCGCCTTGCTCTTAAAGGTGAACTCCGCGTAGAGTACACGCATACTAGACCTCTCGAGGGCCCTGCACGCCTCGCAGACGAGCCTCCTCGCGCGCCTGTACCGCTCGCCCCAGTCACCAATATCATCCAGCCTTCCAAGGACGTCGGCTAGGATAATGTTCTTGTATTCATCCTTGTACTTGACGTTATCCTTGGCGGTTTCCATGGCAGCCGAGAGCATGGCGGGTATCGAATGGAAAGACAGCCATGTATAGAAGTTTCTGGGACTCTCCCCAATAATCCGATTAATCTCCTCTCCTATGCTATTTATAATGTCTTTTACCACCTGGGCCAGCTGGTTATCCCGCTCGCGAGGCAAGGCTAGTCCCCCCTAGAGAAGACCGCCTGGGCAAGCATCTTGAAGCTCATCAGGTAGTCGAGGGCGGCCTTCTCTATTATAATATCCACGTCTGCCTCGCCCAGGATCTCCTGGATAAGCTTTAGGAGATTTACTAGCACATTCTCGCCCGGCTCCTCGCCACTCGAGCCCCCCGGGGAGCTGCCATCCCCGCTGCCCCCCTGGGGTTCCCCCACTGGTAGCCCCAGGTATCTCGCGTAGGCGTCTACGTAGGCCAGCACCACAGCTGACAATGTAGCGTAGCCCGTCCCCTCGCCTATAAGATCCCCTAGTAGAAACCCTGTCCACAGAAGATTCCTTTTCTTGTTAAGGCCGCATATAGCGGCGCATGGTTCACTATTGATGCATTCGGTGCCACCGCAGAGCAGTCTTATTATTTTATTGGCAGCGTCAACAGGCTTTGTATGACCCTCCAGCACAGCGCGTAGCTGGGGCTCGAGGGCCTCTATGACCCGCTTGGCTTCGGCCGCCTTGCTGAGGTAGAACGAGAGGGCTGGGAACAGCCCGTAGGAGGCGGCCAGCGCCGGGAGCTCCCTGGCCCTCCTGGCGATTGGGGATCCCAGCTCGTGTCCAACCCGATCTATGTCACACTGCCTCTTACTCTTAACTAATTCTCTAATATCACAATTGCTGCTGTATTTGTACAGGTAGAGACTCTTCCTTACGAGTGCTACGAGCCTATCTAGGGTTTCAACCGTGAGGTTCGCAGCCAGCTCGGGGTTGAGGAAGGGCTTGGTTTTCTCCGAGTCCCACCTAGCTACCTCCATTGCTGGCCCCCTCCTGGGAATTCTTACTGGCGAGGACATAGATGTTGACGAGCCCCTTCCCTATACTCTCCTTCCCTCCGACAGCCAGCGAGAAGAAAAAGTCATCCTCCCCTTCAGCGGCGAGCAGATCCCTGAGCTCGCGAGTTGGATCAAACCCACTGCCAGCTCCCGAGCCTTCCTTCCTGGCCTTCCGGCAGTACCTGTTACGCCATAGGGTCTCCAGGAATGCTCCGATAAAAAGTGTGCCCCAGGGGATATACTCCTCGGTCCAAAGTGCCCCCTCAACCACCGTCTTAGTTGAGCGTTTGAGCGCGATGCGGGTATACCTAATGAGCGACTTCTCGAATACGAGTTTGGCGATAGGATCGCCTACGATATAGACGCGCGGCAAATCCGCTAGCTTCCCACAATCACCTCCGCCATCCTGGCCGTCTTGGCCGCCCCCTCCACCCTCGTCTCCCTCTGGGAAGTAGAGCGGGTTAAGACCACCCAGCACACTAGCGAGTTTCATACACATTTCGTTATCAATAAGTATTTTATCTTCTATATACTTTATGGAAATACCTGCCAGTATGTCCAGGCTCTCCCCCTGGTTCTCCCCCTGGCCCTGCTGCTGGCCCCCGCCTTCGCCGCCGGAACCGTTTCCTCCAACATCAAGGGCCAGCTGTATAGCCTGTACATTAGCGGCTTCGAGGCCCCTAGATTTCGATAGCAGCTCATGGATTAGCCAGATTAGCCGGCCGACGAAGCCGTCCTTAGCCGCCCCCTGCCCCGATGCCGCCTTCAGGTATGTCAGGGCTCTCCTCAGGAGTAGCGGCGATGTTACGAGGGCGTAGCCATGCCTTATGCTAGACGCTGGCACCATGACCGGGTAGAAGTCCTGAACACTCAGGGCGCTGGCCCCCTCCACCCCCTCGCCCTTCTCGCCACCCAGCAGGCAGCATATTCTAGCGCAGTCCCCACCACCGCTACTGTCGCTACGTTTTTTCTCGCCCCCGCTGCAGGGGTTATCCTGGCCTCTCTCCACTATGCAGCCGCGCTTGTGGAAGAGCAGGGTCTTGAGGGCCCCCTTGACCTCGCTTCCGGGCAGGTAAGGGAAGCCCAGCGGGTCCCTAACGACGGGGAGATCGACTACTCCCGGTGATCTGCCCGCACCCGGGTGTAGGGGCGTAATAGCCGAGGCGAGCGCGGGCACCAGCCGGAAAGTCCTGCCACCCTGGGGGTCCTTCTGCGCCAAAGAGGTGGCACCATAGTGTCAACCCATAGATCTCTCTATTAAATATTTTCGCCGCCCCCACCAGGGCGGGCTGGCCCGGCGGGGCCACTAAGGGCGGTGCCCCGGTGTATCGACTAGCCCTCCACCCTCGACTATGCTGCGCCCTATCGCCCCGGCCGGTAGGGCCGCCTGGGATCTCTGCGGGCTCACACTAGCCCTGACCAGGTATACGAGGGCGTAGACTAGGGGCGTGTCGGCGAGGGCTATCAGGGCCTTCACCAGGTACTGGCCCGCCACGAGGCTAGCCACCGCCGGCCAGGGGAGGGGCTCCCCGCTGCCGGTCAGGGCTGGGATGAAGTGGAAGGCGAGGCTTATGAATATGACGGTGTCCAGGAGCTGGCTGGCGAGGGTGGAGGCGTTGTTCCTCAGCCAGAGCCACCTCCCCCCGGTGAGCTGCCTCCACTTCCAGAAGGCCCAGACGTCGTGGGTCTGGCTCACAGTGTAGGCGGCGAGGCTCGCAGCTATTATACCCCCGCCCGTCGCCACGACCCTCTCATACTCCCCCGGCCCAGCGGGGCTGAAGGGGGCGTAGGGGAGCCTGAGGGCGAACCAGGCGTAGGCGAGGACGAGCAGCTGGCTCGCGAAGCCCACCAGCACGGCGTGCTGCGCCGCCCTCCTACCCCACACCTCGTCTATCACGTCGGTGGCCGTGAAGGTGAGGGCGTAGGCGAGCACCGCCGCCGGGAAGGCGACCTCCACCCCGCCGAGCCTCACGAGGGACACCTTAGCCGCCAGGAACTGGCTCGCCGTCAGGCTGGCGGCGAACCACGCCACCAGCGCCGAGTACCACAAGGCAGGCCTCCCGAGGGGTTCCTCGCCTCCGGCGGCCATCATACCCACCCTGAAGTGGTGCACCCGGCCGGCTTCCCCTAAAAGCGTGTGGCCCGGGGGGCCTGCAGCCTTAGGGGTCTAGGCCCCGCCTGTGCGCTTCTTCCAGGAGCCTGGCGGCCAGGAGGGCCACCTTCCGGTACTCGCCCCTCTCCAGGATTCCCCGGACGAGGCCCATGTTGACGTCCGCGTACGCGTGGACTACAATGTTCCTAAACCCTATAAGCCTCCTTATGAACAGGTACTCCTCATCGCCTATCAGGCCCTCCGCCCTGAGCACCCTAGCAGCCTCCCCGGGCGACTCCGGGGCGTAGCCGAGCTCTGCAGCCAGCCTGAGCAGCATGTCCAGGAGCGCCTGGGCCTGGAGCTGGAGGGCGTGGAGAGCAGCCATCTCCTCGACCCAGCCCCTCAGGCCCCTCTTGGATAGCTCGTCCAGCCTCGCGGTCATCTCGGCGGCGAGGCTCTCGAGCCTCGATAGCACACCCACTACCCCCACCTCCTCCTAGCGGTCCTCGCGGCCTCCTCCACCACCCCGAGCCTCCTCCTCGACACCTCGTAGTCGTGGCACACCTCGACCCGGGCGAGGAGCCACCCCCGCGCCACCCCGGGCCTGGACTCGTAGACCACGACACCCCACCTCCACGCCTCCCTCACCAGGGCGCATGGCGCCTCCCTAGCCTCGGTAACGTCCACGAGGCCCGGGTCGACCCCGAGGACGTCAGACACCCGGAGGGCAACCTCCAGAACCCCCCGGGGCCCCCTGGGCGTGTATACAAGCAGGTCCACGTCCCGGCCGACGCCCCGCCTGGCCAGGCTGCCGTGGAGGACCGCCCACTCCACACCAGCGCCGCGCCAATCGAGCAACGCGAGCCTCGCCAGCACCCACCCCGCCCTAAGCCTCCCATGCATGCCGACCCACCGTGGCCCCCAGGGCTTCGGATACACTCAGAGGCCCTTTTACCACGCCCACCGCCTGGTAGAGGCGGTCTAGGAGCATCTTTCTATGTTAATTGTAGGGCGTAAGGTTTATTAGCTGGCCTGGTGGGCGGCGGGTGGCCCGGTGATAGGGGTGCGCCAATGCCAATGGCGCTAGGGGGCCTTAGGGCCCCCCAGGATGAGGGGTTGATCCCCTCCTACTGGTACAACATCGTCCCCGACCTCCCGGAGCCCCTCCCGCCCGCACTGAAGCCGAGCGGGGAGCCGGTGGGGCCCCGGGACCTGGAGCCCATCTTCCCCCGGGCCCTGATCGAGCAGGAGGCCAGTAGGGAGAGGTACATCGAGATACCGGCGGAGCTGAGGAGGCTCTACGCCAGCCTCGGCAGGCCGACGCCGCTGTTTAGGGCTAGGAGGCTCGAGGAGGCCCTGGGGACGCCGGCTAGGATCTACTATAAGTATGAGGGTGTGCTGCCGACGGGGAGCCACAAGATCAACACCGCCGTGGCCCAGGCTTACTATAACAGGCTGGAGGGAGTGGCGAGGC
>JALSQL010000032.1 GCA_026985435.1 Acidilobaceae archaeon | reverse complement strand
AGACGACCGCATACTACCCAGCACCCGGGTCACGCTACTCGGCAGCAAGGGCGACGTGCCGGGCGTGATCGGGCTCACCCCTCCCCACCTCCAGCTGGACCGCGACAACAGAGGCCAGACAGTGCCGTGGCACAGGCTGGCGATAGACATAGGCGCGTCGAGCCGGGAGGAGGCCCTCGAGATGGGAGTCGACACCCTGACCCCGGCCGTCTTCGAGAAGCCGTGGGTCGAGCTGGGCGGGGGCAGGCTGGTAGCCTCCCGGGCGGTGGACGACCGGGCCGGCTGCGCGGTGCTCCTGCGCCTGGCCGAGAGGGTGGCCTCGGGCGACCTGAAGCCCCGCTCGAGGCTGGTCCTAGCCTGGACCGTCCAGGAGGAGGTGGGCCTGCGCGGGGCCCTCGCCCTCTCGCGGGCCCTCAACCCCGCCCTCATGGTAGCCGTTGACACCGTGAGCTGCTGCGAGCCGGCAGTCACGGGCGCGCTCAGGCTCGGCGGTGGCGCCGTGCTGAGGGCCGCGGACCTGGCGTACATCGCAGACCCAGCCCTGGTCTCGGCCCTGGAGCGCCTGGCCCGGGCTAGGGGCATACCGGTCCAGAAGACCGTGGCCGGGGGCGGCACCGACGCCGCGGCGTTCCAGAGGGCCGGCGTGAGGGCCGTGGCCCTGGGGGTGGCCGTGAAGTACACCCACAGCACTGTGGAGACGGTGAGCAAGTCCGACCTCGCGGCTCTTGAGGAGCTGGCGGCGGCCCTGGCGGAGGAGTGGCCCATCCAACCCTGAGCCGCCCCACGGCCGCGGTGGCCCTCCGGGAACAACCTATAAGCCCGGGGGGCCAGCGCCGTCGCCTCGGGGTGCAGCTGTTGGACGTAGAGGATAGGGTTAGGCTAATCTCGAGGAACACGCTGGAGGTCGTCACGGTAGAGGAGCTGAGGCGGCTCCTCGAGGCCGGGAGGCCGAGGGGCTACCTGGGCTACGAGCCCAGCGGGCTGGTGCACGTGGGCTGGCTTGTGTGGATGTTCAAGGTCCGCGACATGGTCGAGGCTGGGGTGGACTTCAGGCTGCTGGAGGCCACCTGGCACGCCTTCATAAACGACAAGCTCCACGGCGATATGAGGCTGATACGCTCCGCCACCAGGATCGTTAGGGCCGTGCTCGAGGCTATCGGGGTCGGGGATAGGATAAGCTATGTGGACGCGGAGGAGCTAGCCTCCGACAAGGACTACTGGGGCCTCGTCCTAAGGGTTCTCAAGGCCAACAGCATGGCCCGGATGAGGAGGGCCCTCACGATAATGGGTAGGAGGGCCGACGAGGCCGAGCTCGACGCCTCCAAGATAGTCTACCCGGCGATGCAGGTGAGCGACATATTCTACATGGGGATAGACATCGCCCTGGGCGGGATGGACCAGCGGAAGGCCCACATGCTGGCCAGGGATACGGCAGAGAAGCTGGGCCGCAGGAAGCCGGTGGCGGTCCACACACCCATAATCTCGAGCCTCCAGGGGCCGGGCCGCATGGAGGCTGGTGTGGAGGCTGACGAGGCCCTGGCCGAGGTTAAGATGTCGAAGAGCAAGCCTGAGACCGCGATATTCGTCCACGACCCGCCCGAGGCCGTTGCCAGGAAGATTAGGAAGGCCTACTGCCCGGCACGCCAGGTCGAGCACAATCCCGTGCTCGAGATAAACAGGTATATACTCTTCGCGCAGCCAGGCTTCGTGCTCCACGTCGAGAGGAAGCCCAGGTTCGGGGGGCCAGTCGACTACCACAGCTACGAGGAGCTGGAGAGGGACTTCGCCGAGGGCAGGCTCCACCCGCTCGACCTCAAGAACGCCACCGCCGAGGCGCTCAACAGGCTCCTCGACCCCATACGCCGCCGCCTCCTCGGCGACCCGGAGACCCGCAGGCTAATCGAGGAGATAGAGAGGGCTGGCGTGACACGCTAGGCTCTTTTACTCTCAACCCCCGCCACCGCGCGGGGGAGCTTGGGTAGAGGCCCGCGCGGGGCTCGGTGCGCTGGAGCCTGTTGCGGGGTGGACGTGGGTTGAAGTACCTGATAAAGGCCAGGCTCGAGGTGGATGGCCGGGTTGAGGTTCACGACGTCATAGGGGCCATCTTCGGCCAGACCGAGGGCCTCCTCGGCCCCGAGTTCGACCTTGAGAAGCTCCAGGCCAAGGATAGGATTGGCAGGGTGCACGTCGACATAAAGTATCAGGGCAGCAAGACCATCGGCACCATACAGGTGCCGAGCAACCTCGACAGGGTCGAGACTACCCTGCTGGCCGCGATGCTGGAGACCGTTGACCGCATAGGGCCCTACAACGCCCGGATAGTCGTGGAGGAGATAAAGGATCTCAGGGTTGAGAAGCTGGAGAAGATCGTTGAGAGGGCCAAGGAGCTGCTGCGCATGCTCAGCGAGCAGGAGCCCGACGTGAAGGAGATCATCAGGAAGATCTCCAAGGAGGCCCCCAAGCCGCCTGAGGCGAAGCCCGCCAAGCTGGTCTACTACGGGCCCGAGAAGCTCCCGGCCGGGCCCGACGTCGACAAGTCCGACACCATAATACTCGTCGAGGGCCGCGCCGACGTGCTGAACCTCCTACGCTACGGTTACACGAACGTCATAGCGATAGGTGGGGCGCGCGAGAAGGTGCCCAAGAGCATAGTGGAGCTCGCCAAGAAGAAGAAGGTGATAGCATTCCTCGACGGCGACCGCGGCGGCGACCTCATACTCCGCACCCTCCTCGACCAGGTCAAGGTCGACTACGTGGCGAGGGCGCCCAAGGGCATGGAGGTGGAGGAGCTCACCGGCAGGGAGATAGCCAAGGCGCTCAGCGAGGCCGTCCCAGCCGAGGAGGTTAGAAAGAAGCTAGCACCACCCAAGGAGGAGAAGCCCGCGGAGGCCAAGGCCGAGGCCGCCGCGCCCCCAGCGCCCCCGGCCCCGCCCAAGCCGGAGGCCCCGCCGGCACCGCCAGCTCCGCCAGCTGAAGCCAAGCCCCCAGCCCTGCCAGCGCCCCCCGCCAAGCCCGCCCCCGCCCCGCCACAGCAGGCCGCCGTGGCGGCGAAGCCCGAGGCCAAGCCGGCCGCGCCCGAGGCAATCACTATACCCAAGGAGGTCGTGGAGGCCGCCAGGCAGCTGAGGGGCACCCTCGAGGCCATACTCTACGATAAGGAGTGGAGGCCTATAGAGAGGATCAGGGTTAGGGACCTCTTCGACAGGCTGAAGGCGGCCGAGCCCGGGAGCGTCTACGCTGTCGTGTTCGACGGCATAATAACGCAGAGGCTGCTCGACGTGGCCAGCGAGAAGAACGTGGGCCTCCTGATAGGCGCTCTGCTCGGCAAGTTCAGCAGCAGGCCGTCGAACGTCCGGTTCGCGACGTTCAGCGACATCCTCTAGCCCCTCCTCCCCCTCCCCCTAGCCCTGGAGGCCCCGGGGCTCCCGCCCAGGAAGTCCAGCAGGCTCAGGGAGCCGCCGCTGCGGAGCCTCTTCTCGGTGACGCCGAAGTAGCCCAGTATCCTCAGGGCTGCCGGTATCACCTGCTTGTCGATGTAGTAGTCCACGTCTACCTCCTCCGGCTTCACCATGAAGTAGGGCTTCGCCCTCTTGGACACCTTGCCCGGGCCCCTGGTGATTATGTAGCCTATCTTCATCCCCGGGCTGACCTTGTAGCCCGCCCTCTCCATGAGCCTGGCCGCGACCACGTGGGGGCCCTCGGCCTCGTACTCGTCGAGCCTCTTGGTTAGGGTCTTCCATATCACGAGCTTGTCTAGGGGTATCTCCCTCCTCCGGAGCTTGGATATCACCTCCCTCACGTACCTGACAGCCTTCTCCACGTCGCCCGTGCGGAGCACTATCTCGGCCACGGCCAGCTGCGTGTCCTTCGCCAGCTCGCTCCAGTCGCCTCTCACGGCCTCGAAGCCTACCACGTCTATCTTACCGTCTAGCGTGAGGCCCACGTACCTCTTCTTCGCCTCGGTGAAGAAGACCCTCCTATAGATCTTGTCTATCTTAACCTCGAAGCCCAGCTCCCTCTCTATGCGCTCTATGAGCCTCTCGACCAGCTC
>JALSQL010000031.1 GCA_026985435.1 Acidilobaceae archaeon | reverse complement strand
GGCGGCGGCGGATAGGCCCTCCCTCTCGAGCTCCCTGGCGACTGCCTCGTAGACGCTGCGCGGCGCCGCGGTGTCCGTGTAGAAGTGGAGGGCCCGCCTGAGGTTGTCGGAGACCTCGACCGCGACATATGCCAGTATAGCCAGGGCCCCCGCGGCGTCGAGCAGGTAGCTCACCGAGGCGCCCGCCAGGCTCGACACCGCCACCACGGCGCTCTCCAGCACCTCGCTCGAGGAGAGGGTGGCGTACGCCCTGAAGGCCTCGCCCAGCCCCCGCGAGGCCCTTATGCTAACCGCGTAGAGGGCCCCGCCAACCACCGCGGCGACCGGAGCCCCGGCCTCGACCCTGTAGGCGCCCCCCAGGGCTAGGATCCCAGCCATGAAGCCGGCGACCGCGGAGTAGAGCACGCCCGAGATCAGGCTGGGGGCGATGGCGAGCCGCTCGTGGCCGTAGGGGTGGTCGGAGTCGGGCGGCCTGAGGCTCTCCCTGTAGAAGTACAGGCTAAGCGCCAGGGCGGCCAGGCTCGCAGCGCTGGTGAGGGCGTCGGCTAGGAGGCTCCTAGACCCGTAGGCCAGCGCCCCGCCCAGCTTCACCGCCGCCCCAGCCAGCGCCCCGGCGGTGGCTGCCGCGACCCTCCAAGCCCTAGCCACGGGGGGCTCCCGGGGCCCCTGGGGGTTCAGGGTGTTAAACCTCCACGCCGCCCCTCGGGGCTGGGTGCCCGTTGGTGGCGAGGAGCATACCCCTCCGCAGGCTCCACGTGGAGGAGCTCGGGGCTCAGATGGGGGAGTTCGCCGGCTGGGAGGTCCCCATGAGCTATGGGAGCGTCGTGGAGGAGCACATGGCCGTCAGGGAGTCCGCGGGGCTCTTCGACATAAGCCACATGGGCCGCCTGAGGGTGAGGGGCAGCCACGCCCTCGACCTGCTGGAGGCCGTGTTCACCAAGAGGGTGTCCAAGACGAGGGAGGGCTTCATGAGCGGGCCCACGCTCGCCCTCAACGTCTGGGCGAGGGTTAGGGACGACGAGATGCCCTACAGGGTCTCCGACGACGAGTGGCTCCTAGTCCCAAACGCCGCCTACACCGAGAAGATGAAGGCCCACCTCGAGGCCACCGCCGCAAGGCTCGGCCTGAGCGACGTGGAGGTGGAGGACCTAACAGGGGAGCTGGCTATGATAGCTCTCCAGGGCCCCAGGGCCGCCGAGGTGATGGAGAGGCTCGGGGCGTCCTGGGCGCTCGACCTTAGGCCCCTAGAGTTCAGGCTTGGCGTGAGCCTCGCGGGCAGGGAGGCCTTCCTGGTATCGAGGAGCGGGTGGACCGGGGAGGACGGCTTCGAGGTGTGGGCGAGGCCGGGCGAGATGGAGGGTATAGTTAGGGCGATGCTCTCGGCCGGCGCGAGGCCCGCCGGGATAGCTGCTAGGGACACCCTGAGGGTCGAGATGGGGTTCGTGCTGGGCGGCCACGAGTATGGGGAGGACCCGGCCGTGTGGCCCTGCGCCCTGAGCCTCCGCTACGGCCTTGGCGCCATCGACTGGGGCAAGAAGGGCTACGAGGGCTACGAGGCGCTCCACGCCTGCAGGAGGGAGGGGGTTCGATGGATACGCGTGGGGCTGGTGATGAAGAAGAAGTACGCGAGGGTCATACCCAGGCAGGGCTACCCGATACTGGTGGAGGGCCAGCAGGTGGGCTGGGTCACCAGCGGCGCCTACAGCCCGGTGCTCCGCCGGGCCGTCGGCATGGGCTACGTAGACGTGCGCTACGCCATCCGCGGGGAGCCCGTCGAGATAGAGGCGCGGGGGAGGAAGGCCGAGGCGAAGATCGAGGAGCCCCCCTTCATAACGCCAGCCTCGCAGAGGAGGTGCTAGCCCTCGAGGGCCCCCTTCTCCGCGAGGAGGTCGACGAGCGCCTTCTCCACCAGCGCCGCCACCCCCTCCACCCGGCGCCTGGCCTCGTCTATCTTGCCCCGCGCCCCCTCGCTGGAGGCCATGCGGGCAGCCTCCTTCAGGCGGACTATGGCGTATGATAGCACCTCGCTCGCGGCGTGGAGCGCCGCAACGTCGGAGTCCACGGCGCCCCGCTCCGAGGCGAGGCCCGCCACGCACTCTATGTGGGCGTAGCCCCTGCCGGGTATGTATATGAACCTCTGCCCCTCCAGGACGTCCTCCCCGCAGAGCACGCACTTCCACCGCTTGAAGCCGCCGACCCCCGGCACGCTACCACCGGCCGCGCCTTGTGGCGGGTGGGGGGCTTTAACGGTGGGCTGATATGGCCTCCGCCACCAGCCTCGCGACCCGGGCGCCGGAGACCAGCATGCCGGAGAACATCGGGCCCATCCTGGGTAGCCCGTGGAGCTCGGCTACGCTCATGCCGGCGGCGTAGAGGCCGGGGATGACCTCGCCGGTCATCTCGACGACGAGCCTCTCGGCCTCCCACAGGTTGAGCGACGACATACCCCTCACCCGGAGCAGCCCGGGGAACCGCCTCTCCGCCACCCGGAGGAGGCTGGCGTCGTGGCCCGTGGCGTCGACAACAGCCCGGGCCTCGGCGTAGACCGGGTCCACGTGCCAGCCCGCCTCGACGGCTGGCGACAGGGTCACGGCCACGCCCCTCACGCGGGGCCTCCCGTCCGGGAGGGGCGTGTAGATGAGGTCCTCCACGTGGGCGCCCACCAGTATGGTGGCACCGGCCTCGAGCGCCCTAGCCGCGAGCCTGACGGCCAGCTCGACAGGGTCCACGGCGTAGACCCCGCCCGTGAGGGGCTCAAGCCTCACGCCAGCCTCCCTCGCCAGCCTGGCGCCGTCGCCCTCGGCCACCAGCCCCACGGGGAGCAGGCTCGAGCCGCCCCTAAGGCCGCCCCCCACGCCTAGCCCCCTCTCGAACACGGTCACCCTAAGGCCCGCCTCGGCCAGCTTCCACGCCGCGGTGAGCCCGGCGGGGCCAGCACCCGCCACGACCACGTCGGGGGCCAGGGCGCCCCCCAGCCTCCCCGCTGCCGCCTCGACTATGAGCCTGGCGAGCTCGCCCTCGCCGTGGCTGGAGGCCTCCCGGGTGTACGCCTCTAAGCCTCCAGGCGCCGCCACGACCTCACACCCCGCCCTCGAGCCTCCGGGCCCTCCTGGCTATCGCTAGCGCCTTCTCCGCCGCCGCCAGGGCGTCGCCGGCCACGATCCTCGCCATGGCCTCCTTCCCGGGTGCCCCCTCGTCGTAGATCACGTCGGGCGGCGCGGCCCCGGATAGGCGGGCCGCCTCCCCGGCTACCCAGCTCATGCTCCTGCCCTCGGCCCCGGCCACCTCGGGCGGCTCGGAGGACCTGTCGACCCTCACAACCCTGAGCCCCATCTCGAGCGCCGCCTGGACCAGGCTTGGCCTGTAGGCCAGGTTCACCGCCCCCCGGATGGCCGGGTAGAACCTCGAGAGGCCCAGCACCAGCCTGGCCATGTGGCTCGACGCCCCGGGCCTGGCGGGGCCAACGGCCCGCAGCCTCGCCCCAACGCGGACTATCCTACCCTCGACTCCGACGACGTCGCTGGCTCCGCGGGCGTAGGGCGCCGGGAGTGCTTGGACGATGTTTATCCCCACCTCGGGGGCGTAGGGTAGGAGCGCCTCGGACTCGGCCTCGAAGAGGCGGGCGGCGGCCTCCACGCTCTCCACGGCCCTCCAGGTCTCGGCGGGTATGGCGAGCCAGGCGACCGGGTTAACAGGGCAGTGGCCGCCTCCCAGGTGGAGCCCGTAGTCTATCGCCAGCGTGACCAGCCTCTTCGCCGTCGCGACGGCCTCCGGGACGCTCCTACCCTTGGCCAGCTCCGCCGCTATGGCGGCCGAGAAGGCGCAGCCAGTGCCGTGCGTGCAGCCGCCGCTTATCCGGGGCGCCCTGAAGGTGTGGTACTCCCCGCGGTAGTAGAGGATGTCGACGCTCTCGCCGCCTCCCAGGTGGCCGCCCTTCACCACGGCAGCCTCAGCCCCGAGCTCCTCGACTATGAACCGGGCGGCCCTCCTGGCGTCGTCGAGGCCGCGGATCTCGATGCCCGAGAGCCTCTCCGCCTCCATCCTGTTCGGCGTGACCACGGTGGCCACGGGCACGAGCCTCCTCGCCAGGGCCTCGACGGCGTCGCCCCGCAGCAGGGGGTCGCCGCTCTTCGCGTACATCACGGGGTCCACGACGAGGGGGAACCCGAGGCGCTCGACCGTGCGCGCGACGGCCTCTACTATCTCCCTGTTGCTCAGCATCCCCGTCTTGGCCGCGTCGACCCCCAGGTCAGAGTGCACCGCCTCGATCTGCCTCACCACAGCCTCGGCTGGCAGGTCGTAGACGCCCGTGACCCCCAGCGTGTTCTGGGCCGTCACGCTGGTCACGGCGGCGGTGCCGTGGACCCCGAGGACCGCGAAGACCTTGAGGTCAGCCTCTATCCCCGCCCCGCCGCCGCTATCGCTACCAGCTATCGTGAGCGCGACGGGCACAGGCTTCCCGCCACGAGGGCCGGCCAAGCCCCGGGTCACCCCCTAGGCCAGCTCGTCCACGCTCCTGCCAGCGGTCTCCACCCCGCGGAGGCGCCAGGCCGCCGACGCTGCGAGGCCCGCCAGCCAGAGGGCCACTATCGAGGCCAGCATAGCCCCCACGCTCATGTGGAGGCTCACGTAGACTATGGCGGCGCCCACCAGCCCCTGGAGGCTTGTGAGGAGGCCGACCACGCTAGCCCTCACGCCCGTCGGGAAGAGCTCGCTCTGGAGCACGCTCAGGCTCGCCCAGGCCCACTCGGAGAACACGGCGTTCGCGAATAGGGCGGCGTAGAACGCGGCGGGCGAGCCCGAGTAGTGGGCCGCAGCCAGCGCGGCTGCTGTGGCCGAGCCGAGGGCGAAGCTCGCCAGGGCGGAGGCGAGCCTGCTCCTGTCTATCAGGGGGGCGAGGAGGAGGCCACCCAGCGAGGCGCCGAGGTTGGCGTAGAACACGACGTAGCCGACGGCCCCCTCGCCGAAGGCGAACCCGGGGGCGTAGGGGAGGTAGTAGGCCGCCATATCGTAGGTGGCGTACTGGGCCACCGTAACCACGGCCAGAACCGCGAGCCGGAACCTGTAGCGGCGGAGCGCCTCCCCCAGCCCCACGCCCCCAGCGCCGCCAGCCTCGACCCCCACGGGGCCCCCGTGGCCAGTGAGCCTCCTAACCCACTCCACGGCCTCCCCCAGCCTCCCCCGGGAGGCGAGCCACCTGGGCGACTCGGGCACCCGGAACCTGGCCAGGCCAGCCACGACGGCCGTTCCCAGGGCGCTGAGGAGGAGCATCCTAACCTGGGCGTCAACACTGGAGGCGAGCCTGCCGTAGTAGAGCGTGAGACTGGCAATCGCCGCTGCGCCTATGTTCCAGAAGTTCGTCGCCAGCAGGAGCGCCTTGCCCCTGTGCCTGGCGGGCGAGAGCTCGGCTATCGCCGCGTAGGCCGCGCCGAACTCGCCGCCGATGCCGAATGTCATCATCGAGGTCCCCACTAGGAGCGCGGCGGCGCTCCGGTAGGCTGCCGCCACGACGAGCAGTCCCGCCACCTCAAGCGCCAGGCTCGCCGCGAACATCACCCGCCTCCCAAGCCTGTCGGCTAGCAGCCCCAGGAGCACGGCGCCAGCGGCCTCCGCGAGCAGGTTAGCGGCGAATATCGCGGCTGCCACTTCCGTGGGTGCCACCAGGTAGAGGAGCAGGGGGGCCACCGAGAACATGACCCCGTCGAGGAAGTAGTTGGCCGCCACGACGGCGAAGAGTATGGTGTGCCCCCGCCTCCAGGGGCTGGCGTCCAGCAGCTCCCTCATCGGCGGCCCGGCGCGCTCCACGGGCGGCACCACCGCTATAACTTGATTATAGAGCTTATAATAACTATATTATCAAAGCGTGGGCCGCGAAGAGTAGAGTAGGGCGGGAGGGCGGGGCTAGAACACGTCTATGCCGGCCTTCTTCGAGAACTCGCTCACCACGATCCCGACCAGCTTGCCCTCCCTCAGCCTCACTATTATGTCGTCGTCGACCATTATGCTCTCGTCGGCGTCCTGGAGGCCGAAGTTGATGTAGAGTATGTCGTTGTGCTTGTCGTACTCTATCCACAGCTTGTCGATGTCCTCGACCACAACCCTCCGGGCGCGCTCGATGCTCTCCTCGAACTCCCTAGCCCTCTCCTCACCCTCGCCAGCCACGGCGGGGGCACCCCCGGCTAGCCGAAGCCCGGAGGCCTGACCTTAACCACATCCCTGTTGACCAGGGTCGGCGGCACCTGGCCCTTGTAGAAGGCTATCAGGTTCTCCGCCACCAGGTCGGCCATGCGTGTCCTCGTCTCCCAGGTGGCGCTGCCTATGTGGGGCGCTAGGACGACGTTGTCGAGCTTCGTTATGGGGTGGTCGGGCGGCAGGGGCTCCTGGGGGAACACGTCGAGCCCGGCGGCCGCGAGCCTGCCCTCTCGGAGGGCCTCGACGAGGGCGTCGAGGTCGACTATCCTACCCCGGGCCGTGTTGACGAGGATCGCGCCCTTCTTGACGCGGGCCAGCCTCTCCCTGTTGATGAGGTTCTCCGTCTCCGGGGTGAGGGGCGTGTGTATGCTTATCACGTCGGCCTCCTCGAGCAGCCTCTCTAGGGGCGTGTAGGTGGCGTTCAGCCTCGACTCCTCCTCGGGTGGGAGCCTCTTCTTGTCGTAGTATATCACGCGCATCCCGAAGCCCTGCGCCCTCCTGGCGACCGCCCTGCCTATCCTGCCCATCCCTATGATGCCCAGGGTCTTACCGTAGAGCTCGACGCCGAGGAGCATCATGGGGTGCCAGCCAGTGCCCGTCTTGAACCACTCGCCGCTCCTGACGAAGCGGTCGGCCTCCACTATCCTCCTGGCCGCGGCGAGTATGAGCGCCCAGGTGAGCTCTGCGGTGGCCTCGGTGAGGACGCCGGGGGTGTTGGTTACGTAGACGCCGTGCCTGGTGGCGCAGTCCAGGTCTATGTTGTCGTAGCCTACCGCGTACTGGGCCACTATCCGGAGCCGGGGCGAGCTGCTTATCAGGTTGCAGTCCACCCTATCGGTGAGCAGGGTTACGAGGGCGTCGCTCCTCCTAGCCTCCTCCAGGAGCACCTCGTAGGGGGGCGCCTGGTACTTCTCCCACACGCTCACATCGTAGTACTCCCCCAGCCTCCCGAGCGCGTCGCCCGGCAGCTGGCGGGTCACGAAGAGCCTGGGCTTAGCCATGCTACCACCGCCAGCTAGGCGTGCCGGGTGGCGGTATAAACCGATCCGCACGGCCGCCCCCAGCCCAGCTGGGGGGTGCGGCACGGTGGAGGCCCAGGCCAGGCTGAGGCCCAGGCTGGCCCTAGCCTACAGCGTCAGGGACCCGGCGGGCTCGGGGGCGGCGCGGGAGCTCGTGGAGCTCCTGGGGGGAGAGAAGGGAGAGTGCCCCGGGGCGAGGGAGTGCTGGGTGCTACCCCGGGGGGTCATGCTGGGCGGCTTCGACGCTGAGACGGTGGAGTTCGAGTTCCTAGACGAGACCCCCGACCCCCGCGCCGAGGCCGTGGTGGTGCTATCGAGGCACAGCGCATCGAGCGGCCGCCCCAGCCTAACCACCCACCACACGGGCAACCCTACCTCGACAACCCTGGGCGGCGAGCCCTACAGGCTGGCGGTCAGCGCCCCGCCCCTCTCCAGGGCGCTCCTCCGGGCCTACCGGGATGAGGCCGGCGCCCGCGGGCTGCTGGGGGAGTATGAGGTCACGCTGGAGGCGACCCACCACGGGCCCACGGGGCCCTCGAAGCCCATAGTCTTCATCGAGATCGGCAGCGACCCCACCCGCTGGGCGGACCGCAGGGCCCACCAGGCCATGGCGGCGGCGGTAGCCAGGGTGCTCGAGGGGGGCATCGAGCCCTGCACCCCGGCGGCGGGCTTCGGCGAGACCCACTACCCCGCCGGGTTCACTAGGATACACCTGGACGGGGAGTACTGCATGGGCCACATCATACCGAGGTACGCCATCCGCCAGGGCATCACCAGGGAGGTCATAGAGCAGGCAGTGGCCAGGACCTGGCCGGAGCCGGCGCGGGTGGCGATAGTGCGGAGGAAGTCGGCCAGGTCGGCGGAGAGGAGGGAGATAGTGGCGGCCCTCGAGGGGCTGGGCGTCGAGGTCATAGTAGACTAGGGTGGTAGCCGGGCCGGGATTCGAACCCGGGTCACGGGGGCCAAAACCCCGCATCCTGGGCCGCTAGACCACCCGGCTGCCCCCGGTTCTCCGGCCCGGCAAGCCTGGGGGCCCGGGACATTTCTGGCTTACGCCACCAGCCCGCGGCGCCTCCGGGACTGGTACTCCTCTGGGGTTCCAGCGCTGACTATCTCGTATAGGACAGCCCTCTTCCCGGGGGCTGGCCGTAGGAGGCGGCCGAGCCTCTGGAGGAACTGGCGCCTCGACCCGGTGCCCGAGACGAGTATGCCGACGTTAGCGTCGGGGATGTCGAGGCCCTCGTCGCCGACCGTGGTGACCACCAGCACGCCGCTGGGCGCGGAGCGGAAGGCATCCAGGTTAGCCCTCCTCCTCGAGGCGTCCATGTCGCCGTGTATGAGGTACGCCCCCAGCCTCCGGGCTATCTCCTCCGCCTGCCTCTTGTACTGGGTGAAGACTATGATCTTGGACCCCCTCGACAGCTCCTCCCTGGCGATCTTCTCGACAGCGTCGACCTTGGCCGGGTTCTCGTACGCTATACTCCGCAGCCTAGCGTGAACCCTAAGAGCCTCTATGGCGCTCTCGTCACCCCTCTTCATGGCCTCGAGCAGCTCTTCGAACCTCCTCCCGCGCGCGAGGGCCTGGAACCTGCGGCGGAGGCTCTGGTACTCCCTGCGGAGCTCCTTGGGCAGTTCTACAGGCACGCGGACTATGCGGAAGGGCGCCAGGTAGCCCTGCCTGGTCAGTTCTCCGGGAGTCGTGTGGTAGACTACTCCGCCCACGATGGGGAAGATCTCGACGTGCATCCCGTCCTCCCTCTCGACCGTGGCTGAGAGGCCCATCCTGAAGGGGGCAGGCATGCCCATGGCTATCACCCTGAACTTCTCCGCGGGCAGGTGGTGGGCCTCGTCGAAGACCACCATGGCGAACCTGGTGGCGAACTCGTCTAGCCTCCTGAACGCGGTCTGGTAGGTGGTAACCGTTATGGGGCGCAGGCGTTTCTCCTCGCTGTAGTAGACGCCGACGAGGGCGCCGGCGTCGGTGAACCTCCTGAAGGACTCCACCCACTGGGCTATGTGCTCCTTGGTGTACACCACCACGAGCGTGGACACGCCGGCCCTGGCCACGGCGGCGATGGCTATCACAGTCTTCCCGGCGCCCGTGGGGAGGGCTATCACGCCCCTGCCCCCGTTGGAGAGCCAGGCCTGGAGGGCCTCCTCCTGGTAGGGCCTCAGCTTCCCGCGGAACTCGACGGGTCTGGGAAGCCTCGCGCCCTCGCCGAGGAGGCCTATCTCGTCCTCGACCTTCAGGCCCCTCCTCTCGAGGTGGCGGACCAGCTCGGGGTAGAGGTACGCCCTCGCCTTGAACACCCTCCTCGACCTATCGTAGGACGGCGTGAAGTCGAGGCCGTCCAGGTAGTCCTTGAGGTACACGCCCCTCCCGGGCTCAAGCACCACCCAGCCGCCGGGCTCGTAGTAGACCCGGACCAGCCTGGGGGCGGGGGACGCCCACCCCCGAAGAGCCTCCAGGTCCTCAGGGGGCACGCCCTCGAGGGAGGAAACCCTGGCTAGGACGTCCTCGGGCGAGAGCCCGTTGCGGTTCATCCTGTCGGGGTCGACCTCGAACACGGCGTAGCCGCCGTCCCTGCCCAGGTAGCGGGCGAACTCCATGATAGACCTGAACTCCCCCTCGTCTATCCACCCCCTCACCCGGAACCTCGGCCCACGCTGAACCACTCCTCCTCGACCTCTACGAGCTCCTCGACGGGCTCGACGCCGAGCACCCTGGCGTCCTCGCCGACGCCAGCCAGCTCCAGCGCGCGTAGTACCCTATAAGCCGGCTCGGCGGGGGCTTTAAGGGAGACGCAGTCGCCCCACACGTCCACGACGACGAACTCCGGCCTCTCAGCGAGGCCCCTCAGGCGGGCCACGGGGCCCCCGCAGGCCTCGAGCGCCACCCCCCGGACCTCCATGCACTCAGGGCCCACGTAGAGCAGCAGCCTCACACGAAGGCCCCCACCAGTCTCCAGCTCCAGAGTGTAGTAGTTGAACTCGAGGCTAGAGGCTAGCACGTGGAGCTCCCGTAGTCCCGCCCGGAGCCATGGGAGGGCATCCTCAGCGCAGAGGGGCCCGGCTCCCGGCGTGGGTTCGTCCTCACCGCCCGAGCCAACTCGGCTCTTAAAACCCTCTTCACCGCCGGGCCCGCGCCGGGTAGGGCGGTCAGGCCACTCTTCAACGCCATCCCAGCGGTCTGCACTCGGCAAAGACCTCATCCCGCCCCGTGGCCGCTGCAGGGTCTGACCGACACGTATAAACTCTAGCCGCGGGCCCGTAGCCATCCGGGGCTAAGAGTTGAGCAGCGGCTCGTCCATGAGGATAAGGTCATCCGAGTACAAGGAGATAGCGAAGCGGATGAGGGCAATCCAGGAGCAGCAGAAGAGGGTAGTCGCCAATATGAGGAAGATCAAGTACAAGGTGGCGATACTCAGCAGCAAGGGCGGGGTGGGGAAGTCCTTCGTGACCGTCTCCCTCGCCGCCGCCCTGGCCGTTAAGGGTAGGAGGGTCGGGGTCTTCGACGCCGACATACACGGGCCCAGCGTCCACAAGATGGTCGGCCTCCCCACGGGCCTCGGGCTACCCGCGAGGCAGGACGGCACCATAGTGCCGATAGAGGTGCCGCCGGGCCTCAAGGTGGCCAGCATAGGGCTGCTGCTCCCCGACGACGAGACCCCCGTCATATGGAGGGGCTCCCTGAAGACGAGCGCTATAAGGGAGCTGCTAGCCTACCTGGACTGGGGGGAGCTGGACTACCTGCTCATAGACCTGCCCCCGGGGACGGGCGACGAGCAGCTCACGATAGCCCAGATAATACCGCAGCTAACCGGCTTCGTGCTCGTAACCATACCCTCCGAGGTGTCTAAGGCGGTGGTGAAGAAGGCCGCCGCCTTCGCGAGGAGGCTCAACGTGCCGGTGATAGGGGTGGTCGAGAACATGAGCTACTTCGAGTGCCCCGACGGCAGCAGGCACTACATCTTCGGCCGCGGGGCCGCCAGGGAGATAGCGGAGGAGTTCAACATCCCCTTCCTTGGGGAGATACCTATAGACCCGAGGATCAGGGAGGCCAATGATAGGGGCAAGATATTCTTCCTCGAGTACCCGGACTCGAAGGCGGCCAAGGCGTTCCTGGAGATCGCCGAGAGGGTGATAGGGATAATCGAGGGCCAGGGCGAGGGCGGGGAGTAGCCCCCGGCGGCGCGGGTCGGGGGGCGGTGCCTACTTATAGCCCGCCCGCCAGCCCCGGGTCCCGACGATTGGCGGGGGGCCAGCTGGATGGGTGTGCTGGAAGCTCTTGCATGGCTTGCCGATAGGATCCCGGGGGTGGCGAAGCCCGCCCAGAAGCCCTCGCTCTACAGGAGGCTAGCGTGGACCGGCATTATCCTCGTGCTCTACCTGGTGATGGCCAACATACCCCTCTACGGGGTCCCCACCCAGGCCCAGACGAGGGTCAGCCTCCAGCAGATCATATTCGCCAGCAGCCAGGGGACCCTGATGGAGCTGGGCATAGGGCCGATAGTGACCGCTGGTCTGATACTTCAGGTGCTGGCTGGCGCCAAGCTCATAGAGATAGACCTCAGCGACCCGGAGGATAGGAGGATCTTCACGGCAGCCCAGAAGGGCCTCGCCGTCCTCTTCGCCATATTCGAGGCCACGATGTACGTGCTCGGCTGCAAGTACTGGGCCCTACCCCCGGGGGCCAGCCCCCTGACCGGGTGCCCCGTGGGGTGGGGGATCAGGGTTCTCGTGATACTCCAGCTCAGCCTCGCCGCCATACTAGTGATAATATTCGACGAGATGCTCCAGAAGGGCTGGGGCATAGGCAGCGCCATAAGCCTCTTCATCCTAGCCGGCGTCGCCCAGCAGGTAATGTGGGGCCTCCTCGGCTACGTGCCCGGCACGGTGGCCTACGGGTTCATACCGGCCCTCATCCAGAACCCGTCGCCCCTCCTCCTCACAAGGCCCAACGGCTTCCCCGACCTCACGGGCCTCCTGGCCACCCTGGCGATAATCGTGCTCCTAATCTACCTCCAGGCGATGAGGGTTGAGATACCGGTGACGAGCCCGAGGATGAGGGGCATACGCTCCAAGGTCCCCCTCCAGTTCATGTACGTGACTAACATCCCGATACTCCTCGTCGGCATACTCGTCAGCGACCTCCAGCTCTTCAGGAACCTCTTCGCGGGCCTCCTAAGCCCGGAGAGCAGGGCCCTACACTACTACGACACCCTCGTCTACTACGTGACCCCGCCGAGGGGCCTGGTGATGGCCCTAGCAGACCCGGTCAAGACCGTGGTGTTCGCGGTCTCCTGGACGATAATGTCCATACTCTTCGGGTACATGTGGGTCGAGCTGGCCGGCCTCAACCCCTCCGAGCAGGCTGAGAGGATGCTCAGCAGCGGCCTCGAGATACCCGGCCTGAGGAGGAACCCCAAGATACTCGAGTCGATACTGGCCAGGTACATCTACCCCCTAACGCTGCTCTCCAGCATACTAGTCGCCATCGTGACTATAGTGGCGGACGTGTTCGGCGCCTACGGCACCGGCACGGGTATACTGCTGGCAGTCGGCATAATAAACCAGTACTACATGATGATAAGCTACGAGAGGGCCCTGGAGACCTACCCGCTGCTCCGCCGCCTGCTCGGCGAGAGCGTCTAGCCCAGGCCCGCCAGCACCCCCTTATACCCCGGGGGCCCCGGCTGTGGGGGGTGGCTCGGCGTGGCTGAGATGCGCCACCCGTTCCGGGTCGTGGTGGTCACGGGGGTCCCCGGGGTCGGCAAGACCACGGTCCTAGGCCACCTGGAGAGGCTGGCCGGCGAGGAGGGGTTCAGGGTTAAGGTTGTGAACTTCGGCACCTACATGCTCGAGACCGCCCTGAGGGAGGGGCTGGTCAGGCATAGGGACGAGATGAGGAGGCTCCCCCTGAGGAGGCAGCTGGAGCTGCAGAGGCTCGCGGCCAGGAGGATAGCGGAGGACGCCGCGGGGGAGCTGGGGGGCGACGGCGCCCTGGTGGTTGACACGCACGCCCTCGTCAAGACGGTGGCGGGGTACTGGCCCGGGCTCCCCAAGCACGTGCTGGACGAGCTGAAGCCCGACATGATAGCGGTGATAGAGGCCAGCCCAGAGGAGGTTGCCGCGAGGCAGGCCAGGGACAAGACGAGGGTTAGGAGCGACATAGGCGGCCCCGAGGGCGCCGCGAGGCTCATGGAGTACGCCAGGGCGGCCGCGTTCGCCAGCGCCGTGCACTACGCCTCCACGGTCGCCATAGTCGAGAACAGGGAGGGCGAGGCCGAGGAGGCGGCCAGGCAGCTGCTAGCGCTCATAAGGAACCTCTAGGGGGCAGCCCCGGGTTGAACCCGCACCCCCTACTGGTTTTCCTCGCCCCAGTACCCCTCCTGGCCCTCGCAGCCCTCGCCTACAGGAGCCTCTACCCCCTCGAGACCGTGCGGGAGGCGCTCGAGAGGGTTAGGGCCTACAGGGAGCTGGAGGCCCAGGCGTCGAGGGGCACCAAGAGGGCCCTCAAGAGGCTGCGGGCGATGGAGGCGGAGTACAGGAGGGCGCGGGGCCTGCTCCTCAGGGCCATGCTGGTCAAGACGCTCCTCGTGACGGCCGTGTACGTGGCGAGCAGCCTGAGCGTGGTGAGGTACGCCTACCCCGCCCCGGCCAGCCTGCCCCTGGTCACGATAGCCGAGGCGGGGGCGCCCTACATACCGGCGATAATAGTGCACTTCGCCGGCTACGTCTACGCGCTCGTCCTGCTCCGCGACACGCTCTTATAGCCTCCAACCCCGCAGCCCCGCCCCAGGGGTGCCTGGAGCCGTGGTGAGGCCCGCCCTTAGGAGCAGGAGCCTCAGGAGGGTGAGTAGGCGCACGCCCGGCGGCAGGAGCGTGGTTCACTACGAGCGCCGCAGGCCAGGCCCCGCCAGGTGCGCCCGCTGCGGGAGGCCCCTAAACGGGGTGCCCCGCCTCAGGCCGGCCAGGCTGAGGGCTCTGCCTAAGACCGCTAAGAGGCCCGAGAGGCCCTACGGTGGGGTGCTCTGCCCGTCATGCCTAGCGGAGCTCCTAAGGCAGGCTGTGAGGGGGGCCGCCGGGGCCCGGTGATCGTGGTCTCCGGCCCCCCCGGCAGCGGGAAGAGCACGATAGCCCGCGCCCTGGCGGAGAGGCTGGGGCTCCGCTACTTCTACACGGGCCGCCTCTTCCGCGAGCTGGCCAGCCGCCTGGGCGTGGGAGTGGTCGAGCTGAGCAGGCGGGCCGAGGAGGACCCCAGCATAGACCTCGAGATAGACAGGATGACCGTGGAGGAGGCCCGCCGCGGGGGAGTCGTGGTCGACAGCCACCTGGCCGGCTGGGTGCTCGCGGGCGTCGCGGACTTCACAGTATTCCTCAAGGCCCCACCCCAGGTCAGGGCCGAGAGGGTGGCTGGCCGCGAGGGCTCAGACCCCTGGGACGCCCTCTGGGAGTCCCTGGCCAGGGAGTGGAGCCAGTGGCGCCGGTTCAGGAGCCTCTACGGCTTCGACACGACAGACCTGACGCCATTCGACCTCGTAATAGAGACGAGCAGGTACACGCCAGAGGAGATAATAGAGATCATACTAGCAGCCCTCAAACCAATACTAGCCAGCTGCACCAATGCCGGAAACCCGCAAGGCCGCCAGCCGGACCACACGAGCATGAGCCACCTCGAACCATGAAAACCGGGGAGTAAACCACCTAGCCCCCCGAGCGTCGCCACCAGGGCCCCGACGCCAGCGCCGTGGGTCAGGGTCACCCTCACCCGGGCGGCGCCCTACCCGCTGGGCGGGGGGGCTCCCGGCGGCGGCCGCTGTGAGGGTTTTCTGTAGTAGAAGGCTAGCAGGCTGGCGTGCTCGTAGCTCCCTGGAGGCCCCGGCCCCTCCTGCAGAGCCTCTGGGCCACGTGCTTGTAGCTATCCGAGTTAGCCGCATCTAACTAGATATGGAGGCTATGCCCAATCGCCCAAAACATCATCAGCTCCTGGGACAGCAGTTTATATGGTCTACGAGCACTGGCCCTAAGCCGCGGGGTTTCAGGCTCGAAATCCCGGTTGTCCCACTACCCAGCTACCCAATGTCTTAGGCATAAGCTTTATTATTATTTTATAACCCGTGCTAGTTATCGCTTCACAGGAGTTAATTCTAGGGGAATAATCCCAGTCTAGGATTATTATGATAGAATCTAGGGGACTGTCCTAAGCCACGGCACGCGCTTAAAATCTTCGTCGAAGGTGGCTATGGTTCCTATACCGTAGACTCTACATGTAGCTACTATCAGGGCATCATTAGGCAACAGTCTATACTTTGCTATATATTCAACGAGGCCCTCAACACCCGCGTTGGCCGGCAGATGCTCGAAATCGGCGAATAGCGGGTATACGTCATG